>JAYUXQ010000898.1:0-3449 GCA_043752905.1 Nannocystis sp.
CGCCGCACTGCTCGCCGCGCGGAGATCGAGCGGGACCACCGCCTCGTGACCGCCGCCCTCGTCGCCACGCTCCGGCGGATCGCTCACGATGCCGCCACGACCGACGTCGATCCCGAGCACCTGTGGAAGCACGTCGAGGGGGCGCTCCAGGCCAGCCATGAAATCTTCCGCCGACTAAACAACGCGCGGATCAACCTACGAGCTGGTCGCGCCATGCAGCACTTCGAGGACTCGAAGCCACTGCCGGAAGTGCTGGCCTGTTACCGCCACCGCGGCAATTACCGCGGCGAGTTCAGGTCCATGGCGGCGCTGGGTGCCCTGCTGAGCCGCTCACGTGTCGATCCTGAAGACCTGACGCACCCGCACGAGGCAAAGGGACTCGCCGAGCATCTTCACCTCCGCGGCGAGCTGTGGACCTTCGAGCTCGAGGACTCCGTCCATGTCTTCACCACGCCCAACGGCCCCAGTGACATAGCCCTGGCCCGTCTGCGACCGCCGTCGACTACCGCCCGTCTCCGCGACGAATCGACTTCACCTTCCGTCTGATCCCACCACCCGCCCCGGGTGCGACCTTTGCCGCCTGGGCAGCGAATTGCTGACACCGCGCTCCGCGAGCGCGACAGGAGAAATTTGCCGTGAAACGAACCTCGCTATTTCGGGCCGCTCTGTCGGCCTCATGGTTACCCCTGGCCTGCGCACCTGGTGAGGTCGCGCAGGACCCCGCGACGTCCTCAAGCTCCGGTCCCGGACTCGAAATGACGTCCACGCCAGAGACAGGCCCATCGCCCGAGCCGGGCCCGACAGCCGAGGACCCAGCAGTGGGTGGCTCGCCCTGTCAGGTGGACGCGGATTGCGAAGTGGACATGTTCTGCGAGCTGCGGATCTGCGTCGCCGGCTGCGAGAGCGTTGACGCGTGCGCCACCGGTCAGGTCTGCGACCTACATGGTCGCTGCCAGGAGGAAGCCGCTGCGCCGCCGCGCCAGTTCGCTGGCATTCCGACGCTCGATGAGCGCCGCACCGTGCTCGCGCTGGGCGAGACCCAGGCCCGTACCGTGCTCCGTAACGACGGCACCGCTGCCATGGCCTACCGCCTTGCGGCCGCCAACCCGGCACTGACGCTGGACAGCACGTCGGCGAAGCTCGACCCGGGCGCCGAGGTCGAGCTGATCGTCGAGGTCGATCTAACGGCGCTCGCCCCTGTCGGCCACGTGTTGCCGGTCCAGATCATCACGAGCGGCGGCGCCATCCTGTGGTCGATCGAGATCGAAGCGCTACCCGAGGCCGGCAATTTCCGCGGCGCCGTGAGCTTCGGCGTCGAGGGCTTCAGCCTGGCCAGCAGCGACCTCACCATCGATCTCGATTTCCGCGGCGACGGCACGATCGCGGGGCGCGTCGACACGAACGCGAGCCTGCTGTGGCCGCAGCCCCTCGCGCTGACCGGCACCTGGACGGCGGCTGGCGATGTCACCATCGAGATGCGCGACCGCCTACCCGCGGAAGGCTGGCGTCATAGCCCGGTCGCACGCGAGTTGGGCCGGGTCCTCGCCCTGACCGGCACCCGCACCGGCGTCGGGATCGACGGTACCGCGCTCGAGACCATCACCGGCCTGCGCACCGCACCCGTGGCGATCCAGGGCACCTTCATGCTGCGTCGGCAGGGCCCGCTCACCGGCATCGTCCACGCACCCGACTACACCCCCAAGGACGCGACGTCGCCGACATGGCTCGCGCCCCCAGATCTGGACACGGAAGCGTGCGATGGCCTCGGCGATCTCTACGGCACCGCTCTGTCGCTGCCCGAGCCATCAGCAGCCTGCAGCACATGCGCCGCCGGCAACTGCTCGCCGAACGACATGGCCACCTGCAGCGTCAATCTTCGGACCGCCGCATACAACCTCGAGGCCGTGCTCGTCGCGCTGCACGGGAATGGCGAGGTGAAGCCTCCAAGTGGACAGTGGACCTGGGACGCCTGCGCCGCCAAGGAGCCCAAATACACCAAGGGCCTGGCGTGCCTGGACATCGCCGCACTGCGCTGCTCCAACGCGCTGATGCGCCGTGGAAGCGTTCACACGCCCGGCCCCTGGGGTGAGGCGCTTACCGCCCTTGCGGCGATCTTTGCTGCGGACGAGGCCGTCGCTGCCGACCTACTTGCTACCGAGGCCCAGGTCGACGCCGCGTTCGCGTTCAAAGACGAGGTCGGCGAGCCGAACTCTGACGCCTTCGCGCGCGAGCTGGGGATCCTGGCCAAGGACCGCGAGCGCCTCGCCGCCGCGCTCGCTCCCACGCTGGCCCCCGCCTACCCCGCCGGCCTCGCGTGGCTCGAGAACAACGGGGCCAACTATCCCACAACGAACGCCCATCTCGCGCCGCTTCAGCTCACCACTGACTACGCCCGGACCACGGCCCAGTGGGCTCGTCTCGCCCACCGAGCCGGCCAGAATCCCGACGACGTGCGTGCCGCCGTCCGGCTTGCAACCATCGCCCTGCATGCCGCAGGCATCGAGTTGCATGCGCGCCTCGCCAACACCCCCACCGCCGTGCCGGGCCTGCACGCCCTCGGCTCGGCGCTGCAACTGCTCGGCACGGTCGATGAAGAGCTCCTGGCCGGTACGACGACCTTCGGATACCCCGCGGCGTACGTCCCGCTTGCCCTCGGACCCGAGGACATCGCCCACAGCCGCAGTAACTTCGAGGCCGTGCAGGCGCTCGCCGCCGACGAGGTCACGCAGTTCGCACAGATCGCCAACAACGCCTGGCAGACGTCCCGCGACTACGAGCAGCAGACCCACACCCTCGCGGCCACCGCGTTCCAGATCGAGACCGAGTACGACGCCAAGCTACGCGCCCTGTGCGGGAACCAGCCCGGCGAGACCACGCCGGACCTCGAGTCCTGCGGCCAGCACGGCGGCCAGATCGCCGAGCACCGCGCAGCGATCGAGGCCGCGGGCCTGCGCATCCGCCACGCCACGCAGGCCAGCGAGAACAACCTGCACGCGATCGCGGTCGAGGATGAGCGCTTCGGCAAAGAAATCGCCATCTCGCTCGGCCTCGCCGCCGAAATTGAGGCGGCCCATGGCCAGATCTTTCAGATCAAGCAAGACGGTGAGTTGAGCCGCTCTGTGCGCGTCCAGGCCGAGGCCATGGCCGAGTGCCGCCGCATCCAGGAGAACGTGCTCGTCCAGTCCGACGAGATCACGACCAGCTGCAACCTTCAATACATGATGCAGCTCCATTCTGGAGTGGCGATTTTCGGGTTCAAGCTCCCTGCCGTCGGAGCCATGGTGGCGACCAAGATCGATTGCGAGAACAAGCAGCGTAGCTTGAAAAAGTCGGCCGAGAACCAGTGCGACACCGCCAAGGGCCAGGCGGGCTTGCAAAACGAGCTGACCGAGCTGCAACTCGGCGAGGACCAGGAGATCATGGCGGTCAACGCCGAGATCGACCAGGCC
>JAYUXQ010000899.1:0-8466 GCA_043752905.1 Nannocystis sp.
GGGGGGTCACGAGCGATTCCTTCTCGGCGCCGGGGCCGTTCCAGCTCCACTGCACGTCGGGCTCGAAGGAGTCGGGCGGGGCCGTCATGGTGCAGTCGCCGACGGTGCCCATGTCGTCATCGGTGGCCTTGCACTTGTCGACCGGCATACCGGTCTCGCCGGTGGTGTCGGTCGTCTCGCCGATGTCGAACTTGGGGCCGGTGGTACCGTCGTCGGTCGCGGTGGGGTCGGTGGGGCCGGTACTGGTGGCCGAGGTCACGCCGCTGGTGCCGGTGGTCGGCTCGCTGCTCATGCTCGCGCTCCCGGTGGCGCTGCCGGCGTCGGTGCCGGTGTCGGTCGCGCTGGCGCTGGCGGAGCCGCCGGTGGTCGGCGTGACGGTGACGCCGCTGGTCGGGGTGGTCGGGGTGGTCGGGGTGGTCGCAGAGGTCGGGGTGGTGGCGCTGTCCTGGCTGTCCGATGCGCCGCTGCTGTCACCACAGGCGTGCAGGAGGCCGAGGAGGGTGGCGAGGGATCCGGGTGAGGCGGGCCATGTGGGCTGACGGTATGCCGGTTGTCTCGCGGAGAACAGGCGCAAGGCCGCGCGCGCGGAGGACGTTGACGCTGGCGCGGGCAGCAGCCAGCATCATGGCTTGCCGATGTCGGACGCACGCTTCCCCGGAATGGCCCCCGAGCTGGTGCAGCGGGTGTGTGCCGTCGCGGTGCCGCCGTACTTGCGCGCGTTGTTTCGCCGCCTCGGGGTCCCGGTCGCGCTGATCATCGAGGCGCCGGCGGGGGCGACGACGCTGCCGGCGACGGCGCTGCAGCTGTGCAGCCTCGCCAGCCAGGGGGCGGCGCTCGGGCCGGTGCAGATGATCGAGCTGCCCGAGGGCGCGTCGCCGCGGGTGCGGCTCGAGCACGGTGGTCGCTCGCTGGTGCTCGATGCCGAGGCGCTGGCGGCCGGCCACGTGCCGCTGGCGCGCAGGATCGCGGCGGAGCTGCTCGACCCGGTCGAGACCGCGGAGGCGCTCGAGCGCTTCGCCCGGGAGGCGCCGAGGCAAGACGCGCTGCGCCGGCTGACGCGGGCGATGCTCGAGACGTCGAGCGTCGAGCGGCTGCGGCAGATCACGCTGCTCGGGCTGACCTCGAGCGCGGCGCTCGGGCTCGATCGGGCGGCGTTGTTCGTGTACGACGAGGAGGCGCGGGTGCTGGTCGGTAGCTCGGCGATCGGGCCGTTCGACGCCGACGAGGCGCGGCGCGCCAGCGAGGCGGCGGAGCTGCGAGACGGCAGCCTCGAGCCGTTGCTGGTCGAGCTGAGCCCGGGGGCCGAGGAGTCGCGCTTCGAGGAGTTCGTCCGCAGCCTCGAGTGTGATCTGGTGGGGGCGGCCGAGGGCGACGAGATCGTCGCGGCGCTGGCCGCCAGCGCGCCGCTGGTGTTCACGCGGGCGAGCGCGCTGAGCCCGGTGATCGCCGCCCTGGGCCCGCCCGAGGAGTTCCTGGTCAGCGCGATCAAGCTGCGCGGGCGGCCGCTCGGGGTGGTCGTCGCCGACAACCGTTATTCGGGGGCGCCGCTCGAGCGCGAGGCGCTGGGGTTCATCGGATTTTTGCTCGACGCGGCGGCGATGGTGCTCGAGAACCTGCGGCTGCTGGAGAGCGTCGAGACGCTGGCGCGGCACGACGGGCTGACGGGGCTGTTCAACCGCCGCGAGTTCGAGACGCGGATGCAGGAGGAGCAGTCGCGGGCGCAGCGGCTCGGCTCGCAGTGCGCGCTGCTGCTGCTGGACCTCGACCACTTCAAGGCGTTGAACCACGACCAGGGCCAAAAGGCGGGCGACGAGCTGTTGCAGTCGGTCGGCGTGTTGCTGCGCTCGACGTTGCGGTCGCACGACATCGTGGCGCGCTTTGGCGGCGACGAGTTCGCGGTGCTGGTGACGGACACCAACGCGGAGCAGGCGGTGATGATCGCCCGGCGGATCGGCGCCCAGGCGCTCGAGCAGGGGATCTCGCTGAGCATCGGCGGCGCGCTGTGGCCGCGCGACAACGAGGACACGTCGGTGCTGTTCGCCGAGGCCGACGCGTGCCTTTATGCGGCCAAGCGAGACGGGCGCGGCCGGGTCCACGTCGAGGGCGTGGCGGGCGCCGTGTTCGTGCCGAGCGACGCGGTCACCGTCGGATGATCCGAGCGGTGTCTGTCAGGCGCCGCAGCACTTCTTGAACTTCTTGCCGCTGCCGCACACGCAGGGGTCGTTGCGACCGACCTTGGGCTGCTCGCGGACGTAGGGGCGCGGGCCGGCGTGCTCGTGGTCATGGGCGCAGTCGGGGCCATGCACGTGCTCGTGCATGTGGCTGTGGTCATGTTCGTGGTCGTGTTGCTCGGGGGCCATGGGGTGGTGAGGCTAGCGGCCCAGGGTGGTGATGTCGAGCCAGCCGTTGGCGTTGGCGGTGATCGTGACGGTGCCGTCCCAGCCGGTGGCATAGATGGCCCGGTCGACGGTGCGGCGCTCGAAGACCTCCTTCTTCTCGTCCTTCCAGGCGCCCTTGATGCCGACCCAGGCCTCGATCGGGCTGCGGTGGGCGCGGACGCCGTGGTGCGGGTGGGCGAGGTGCTCGAGGGCGATGATGTTGGGGTGGCCGTACTTGCGGGCGGTCCAGGGGATGTTGCGCTCGAAGGGGCCCATCGAGATGACGGCGACCCGCGGGCTCATCATCTGCATCTGATAGTGGATCGTGGCGTTTTTGGAGCCGTGATGTCCGACTTGATAGATATCGACGTCGAGCAGCTCCGGGTGGGTCTCGTAGCGACCGGCGAGGCGTGACAGCCCGATGAGCTCGAGATCTCCCGTGAACAGGGCCGAGGCTTTGCCGAAGTCGACGCGGGCGACGACGCTGTGGTTGTTGGGATTATCACCGTAGGTGCGGGTGTCCTCGGTGACGGTGCCCCACAGCAGCGTCACCTTCGGATCGACAGCCGAGGCTGCGCAGCCAGCGACCGGATCGACGATGGTGTTCATGAGGCCCCCGGCCGGGACGTCCCTGGCTCCGACGCCGAGATACGCGATCGGATGATCGATCGGATGATCGCGCGGAGGATCGCGCGGATGATCGCGCGGAGGATCGCGCGGATGATCGCGCAGCCACGCGTGTACGGCCATCTGTTGCGTGGCGCCGGGATCTTCCGTGCCGTCGTTGTGGCTGTGGGGCGCGTCCGCTCCGTTGTCGATCACGTTGCGAACCTTGTAACGCTCGAGCACCGCGACCGCCGACCGGTTGTGGTCGATGTGCGGGTGGGTGATGAGCATCAGGTCGAGCGTGCGGTCGAGGTCCTTGCGCCGCGCGAAGAAGGCGTCGAGATAGGCGAGCAGTGCCTTGTTACTGTCGAACAATTCGTTTTGTTCGCCGCCGGTGTCGATGAGCATCGCGCCGCACGGAAACTCCAGCAGCGTTGCGTCGCCTTGCCCGATGTCGATGAAATGAAAGGTCATCGCGTCGCGCGGGTCGGTGTCCCCGGGACGCTTGGTGGGATCGTCGTCACGAGGACGACGCGGGGCCGGTCCGGAGACCTCGACCTCGAGCGGCGGCGCTGCGTCTCCGGCATCACAGCCCGCGAGCACGCACACGAGGACCGTGCACAGGGTCGAGGCGGAGCGAGGACGGCAAAAGAGTCGGCGCACGTGCGAGATTGTACCAGCGACGTGGCGGACTCAGATCACGTTGTCACGTCGCTCCTGCGGGTCCGATCGTGTGTTGCGGACACGACAACGGCGGCTCGCATCTCTGCGCAGCCGCCGCCGGTCCTGATTTTGTTGGGATCCTATGAAGTTGTATGAACCTGTATGAACCTGTGGTCGGCAGCGCCGCGCGAAGGGTCACTCTCAGGCAGCTTCGGAGTGCGGCGCGGTGACCTGGCTCGCGCTGGCATCGGCCTGCGGGCGGGGCGTGAGTGGACCGCGCTCCTTCTTGGAGAGACGGCGGATCATGCGACGAAGGCTCTTGGCGATCGCGTGGCCGGTGGGTAAGACCACCGCTACGGTCTGGCCGTGCTCCTTCTGTACGATGATTGTGTGTTGACCGATGACGAGGCGGATCGTGTCCTCGTCGGTCTTTTCGAAGAGACCCAGCGCGGCGTCCAGCACCGGGGACCAGGTCTCGAGCCCACGGAAAGCCCGGGGGTGCTGCGGCGAATCGATGGTGACCGCGACGACACCGCTTGCCGCCGCCAGATGTTCCATGTTGGCAAGTAGACTCATGGTGGCTCCCTGCGCGAACCCGCGGCCCGACTGAAAGTCGGCGCCCGACCTGTCGACGGACCTCATGGCCCGTATCCGGAGGCTCGTTCGCAGTTCAACCATGGGCCCGGTTGGCGAAGCGTGCCACCGTCTCCCACCCATGTTTTCGTGAGCCATCGACTTGTTGTGGCGCGTACGGCATGCGGTGCATGCGCGCTCACACGTGCGAGGAGGACATGCGTCCGGTCAGCGCGACAGTTGTTGCACGATCCTCAGCGCCTCCTCGACGTGCTTCTTCGGGCGGATCTGGGAGGAGAAGACGTGGCGGACGACGCCCTGGCGATCGATGACGAAGGTGACGCGGCCGTCGACGAGGCCGAGCGTGCGCTTGACCCCGTAGCTGGCGCGCACGCTGCCGTCGGGGTCGCTCAGCAGCGTGAAGGGCAGCTGGTACTTGGCGGCGAAGGCCTCGTGCGCGTGGACATCGTCGGAGCTGACGCCGACCACCTCGGCGCCGGCGGTCTTGAGGACCTCGTGGTGGTCGCGAAAGCTGCATGCTTCGGTGGTGCAGCCGGGGGTGTCGTCCTTGGGATAGAAATAGATGAGGTGGCGGCGGCCTTTCAGCGAAGCGCTGTCGACCGTGCGGCCGCCGTCGCCGGCGAGCACGAACTGGGGGGCGGTATTGCCTGCTTGCAGCATGGTCTGGAATCCCGTCGGGGCGGCGGTGGCGCCAACAAACAGTATATTCATGCTCCCAAGCGGAATACACGCGGCGCCGGCATGCGATCATTCGCGCCCAGCAACGTTTCCGGGCAGGCGCATGGCGGTCAAGGCAACCATATTCAAAGCCGAATTGCAGATCAGCGACATGGATCGCAATTACTACCAGGCGCACACGCTGACGCTGGCGCAGCACCCGTCGGAGACCGAGGAGCGGCTGATGGTCCGCCTGCTGGCCTTCGCCCTGAATGCCAGCGATTCACTGGCCTTCGGCCGGGGCATCAGCACCGACGACGAACCGGACCTCTGGCAAAAGGACCTGACCGGAGTGATCGACCTGTGGATCGAGATCGGCCAGCCCGACGAGCAGCGGATCCGCAAAGCCTGCGGACGGGCCGGGAAAGTAGTGGTCTACAGCTTCAGCGGCCGCGGCGCGGCAATTTGGTGGGAGAAGAATGCTGCGGCCTTGCAGCGCTGCCGTAACCTGGCCGTCATCGACGTCGCCACGGCCAGCAGCCAGGAACTGGCCGCGTTGGCCAGCCGCAACATTCAGTTGCAGTGCTTCATCCAGGACGGCCAGGTCCAGCTGATGGGCGAACACGAATCGGTGGCCGTGGAATTGAATGTGCTGAAAACCGCCGACTAGGGGCAGCCGCCTACTGGGTGCTGAACTGCGGTGGATGACCAGTGACATCCATCAGCGCCACGGCGAGGGCGGCGGTGCCCGAGGCAATCACCAGAGCGATCGCCAGCACCGCCCAGCGCATCGGCGACAGGCGGGGTCGCAAGCTGTGTGCAAAGCGGGATAGGTTCATGCGGATACCTGGTCCGCAAGGGCGCGCAGCACCGCCGCTGGCCGGGCAACGGCAGGGCCGGCCGCGGCGGCCGCAGCCGGCGGCGCCGGCACCACGCCACCGATTGGCGGCGCCGCTTTCTTCGGCTCGCGCAACCAGTCATCACGAAGCTCGCCCATGTCGCTCAGGCACAAGGTGCACATTGTTTCGTTCCGGAGTGCTTACTGCAGGTGGGCGTGGCCGTCGCGGATGACGACCGGCGAACCGTCGCGAATGCCGTTGAGGTCGTCCTGGGTCACCACGACCTGGCGACCATCGCTCATGCGCACACTGATGTCGTACCAGGTGTGGTTGGCGTTCTTCTCGATGGCGTTGCCGGCGATGCCGCCGACCACTGCGCCGGCGACCGTTGCGGCCGTCTTGCCGTCACCAGAACCAACCTGGTTGCCCAGCAAGCCGCCGACGATGGCACCGGCGACGGCGCCGCCGCCGGTGGTGCGGCGCTCGCCGGTGTAGCTCTGGATGTTCTGCACGGTGCCGCAGTCCATGCAATTGGACGAGCTGCGATAGGCGCTGCTGCCATTGTTGTAGCCATTGCCGGAGGTACTGCAGGCTGCCAGGCCGAGCGCCATGACGACGGCTGAGACGATGCGAAGGTTCATGGGGTTGGCTCCGTTGTTAAACTCGGTATCACGTTACCCGGGTCGCCGCATCGCACTCGGTACGCGAGCGCACATACCGCCCGCCCACTCATTTGCCGTTCAAGAATCGCGGGCAGCGCAGGTTTCGGACGGCAACAGACGGTCCACTTCCTTCTTGACCACTTCGTAGCATTCGCAGGCGCGCGAACGCAGTCCGGCCCGCTGCAGGACGGTGATGTGACCGCGCCGGTAATTGATGATGCCGGCGCGCTGCAACCTGCCCGCCGCTTCGGTGACGCCTTCGCGGCGTACACCGAGCATGCCGGCGATCAGTTCCTGGGTCATGATCAATTCGTTGCCCGAGCTGCGGTCCAGGGTCAGCAGCAACCAGCGGCACAACTGCTGTTCCAGGCTATGTCGGCGGTTGCAGGCAGCGGTCAGTGACATCTGGGTAATCAGCGCCTGGGTGTAACGCAACAACAAGCGCATCATCACGCCGGCACGCTGGAATTCCTCGACCAGGACCGCCTGGCGAAGCCGATAGCCATAGCCGCCGGTCTGCACGATCGAGCGGACCAGGGTGGTGTCGCCGCCCATGAACAGCGGCAGGCCGACCAGCCCCTCGTTGCCGACGCCGGCGATTTCCGCGGAGGCGCCGTTTTCCATGACGTATTGCAGCGAGACGATGGCATTGGTGGGAAACAGCGCATGCGACATCTGCGCGCCGGATTCGCAGATCACGTTGCCGACCAGCATCGGCACCAGTTCCAGGTCCGGCAGCAGGCGTTCGTAGTCGGCCGGCGGCAGCGCGGCGAGCAGCCGGTTCTGTCGCGGGTCGGGGCCGCAGGGCAGGGCCGGTGTCCAGGCGATGCTCATGCGCCGCTCCACAGCCGGTCCAAGGCCTCGGGCGCCAGCGCCTGCAGTTCGGCGCGGTTGAGCCTGGCCAGTCGGCAGGCGGCGGCATTAGCGTCAAGCACCCGCCTGCTTGAGCTGTCGATCAGGAACACTGCATGCTCGCTGCCGTCCACGGCCTGGCGAAAGCGCTGCTGGATGTCGTCATCAGCTGCGCCGGCGGCTGGGCGCATGCGCCCGGTGACATCCATGCCGATGCCGCGGTAACCAGTGAAGCGACCGGACTGGTCGAACGTCGGTTCGCCGCTGGTCTGCAGGAACTGCTCGCTGCCGTCGGAGTTGACACGGCTGTAGATGAAATCGATGAACGGCTTGCGGGTCGCCAGTTTTTCATCAAGCTGGGCGCGCTCGCGAAGGTTCCAGCGTGGCGCTTCGGCCGCCTCGGCGACATCGTGCTCGCCCAGGCCGAGCATTTCCAGCGCCGGACCGGAGACCTTGGTGAATTTTCCGTGCTCGTCCTGTTCCCAATACCAGTCCGACGCCAGCTCGACCAGGCTGCGCAAGCGGGCTTCGCTTTCACGCAACTCCGCGGTGCGCTCGGCGACGGTCTGTTCCAGCTGCCGGTTGTCGGCCTCGATGCGCTTGTACAACAGGCGCACCTCGAGCATGTTGCGCATTCGCGTCTGCACTTCCAGCACGTCGAAGGGCTTGGTGACGAAATCCTTGGCGCCCGCTTGCAGCGCGCGCAGCTTTTGCGAGGGCTGCGCGGTCAACACCAGCACCGGCAGGTAGGCGGCCGGTTCCAGCTCCTTCAGACCTTCCATGACCTCGAAACCGTCCATGCCGGGCATCTGCAGGTCGAGCAGGATCAGGTCGAAATTGTGTTGCCGGTGGCGGCCGACCACTTCGCGCGGATTACTGGTCGAATGCACCTGCGTATAGCCGCAGCCGGCCAGCATCGCCTCGAGCAACTGCACATTGGCCGGTTGGTCGTCGACGATGAGGATGCTGGCGCCAAGGATTTCGGATTCGGCCAGGGTCATGGACGCGGCCTGCAGTGGGTCGGTTCGGGCATGTATCGAGGATATTCCATCCGCTTGGGCCGTTGCCCCGATCGCTGATCGCGCATCCGGGTTTGGTTCAGGTAACCGGCCGCCGCCTGCGCGTCACGGCGGCGGGTGCCGCCGGCACAGCTCGCGTTTGGCCGCCGTGGCCAGTTGCTTGACCTGGTATTCGGCCTTCTGGGCGCTGCTGCGG
>JAYUXQ010000900.1:0-3443 GCA_043752905.1 Nannocystis sp.
TGACGATGCGGCTGGACCACCGCGCGGGCGACAAGGCCTTCGTCGACTACTCGGGGGTGAAGCTGCACATCGTCGATCGCAGCACCGGCGAGGTGACCCGCGTCGATGTCCTGGTCCTCGACGATTGGGGCATGGCGCCCGGGTGTCGGGACGGCGGACGGCGGAATGATGCGAGGCCGGAGATGGTGGCGATTTGCGAACACACCGAAGTGGCAATGAAGGTGGACATACAGGCCGAGGTCGCTGCGAAATCGCTGGACCACCTTAAACACGCCCGCACCCATTGTCGGTAGCCCACCGCGGGTAGCACGTGGTCGACCAGAAGCGCCGCGCCCTCGGCCATTCGCCGACCCATGCCAAGGCGGCAGTCAGGTCGCGGCGAAGGACGTGACCGCGGAGCACCTGCGGCTCGTCTACGAGACCAACGTCTTCGGCATCGCACGGGTGACCCACGCGATGCTGCCGCTGCTCGGCAAGTCCGTCGCGCCGGTCGTCGTGAACGTGGCGAGCGGTCTCGGCTCGTTCGGCGTGGTCAACGACCCGTCCCGGCTGGAGTCGACCATTCACGCGCTCGCTTACTGCTCGTCGAAGTCCGCCGTGACGATGTTGACGCTCCAGTACGCGAAGGCGATCCCGCGGATGCGCATCAACGTCGTCGATCCCGGATACACCGCGACCGACCTCAATCACAACAGCGGCCCCCAGACGGTGGAAGAAGGGACCGACGCATCGTGCGTCTCGCCACGATCGGCAAGGATGGACCGACGGGGACCTTCCACGACCGTCACGGCACCGTGCCCTGGTGAGCGCCTGCACCGGGCCGTGTCCGGAACCTGTCAACGACTTTAGTGTGCGTCGGTCTCGGATCTGGGTTGGGGGCAGTTCCTTGGGAGGGTTAATGTAGACGGTAGGAGGGGGCCGGCGGGGGGTGGGCGCACCGTGGACGAAGCGCTCCGGGTGGGCGGCGTGGGCGGCGTGGAGGGTGGCTTCGCGAACCGCGAGGACGGCGTCGACGCGGTGGTGGTGGACGTCGGAGGGGGTGAAGAAGGCGATGCCGGAGTGGCGGTGGTGGTAGTGGTCGACGTGGGCGCTGCAGTAGGCGCGAGCGCGTCGGTAGCTGGGGAAGAAGTCGGGGTAGTCGGGGGCGTACTTGAAGGTCTTGAACTGGGCCTCGGAGTAAGGGTTGTCGTCGCTGACGTGGGGCCGGCTCAGGGAGCGGCCGACGCCAAGCTCGCGCAGCACGTCGGCGACGTCGTCACCAGTCGGGACGGAGCCGCGATCGGCGAGAGACCGACGAGGCCGAGGAGGGCCAGATCGGGGCCATAACGCGCCGTGAGTGCCTGTACAGCTCCATGACGTGGAAGCAGCGCGCGTCGCCGCCGATCAAGCTGCGGGTCGTCCCCGGGCGAGACAGCACCATGGCGACGTGTTCGGGCAGCACCAATGCCTGCGACACAGGTGCGTGCTGTTCGCGTGGCCGCGCCGGCGTGGCTGTCGGCGTGGCTGTCGGCGTGGCTGTCGGCGGGCGCACCGGGCCCGGTCGGGTCACCAGAGCGGCCGTTGGAGGCCGACGGCGGGCCCGCGGGCGCGGTGCGGACGCTGACCAGAGCGCAGGTTAGAGCGCAGGTTAGAGCGCAGGTAGAGCGCAGGTAGAGCGCAGGTAGAGCGCAGGTAGAGCGCAGGTATGGCGGACGACGACGCGGCACGTCGCGGCCGTTTCGACCCGGGGTCGAGGGGGCGGCCATGCGCGCCCGCGCGGCGACCAGGTTCATCGCGTGCGATCGCGCGTGCCGAGGGGGCGCTGTCCATCACACCACGCGCATGTCGGGGGCCGCCCACCCGGTTCCGCGCTCACCTGTCCCCGGGGACAGGTTATTTTGGGGGCAGGCGCCCCGGCGACAGCCCTGCTGACGCATGATAGCAAGGATGCTGGCGGTAGGTGGCAATGGACCATCGTCGACCACGCGCCGATCGTTGATCTGGCGGACGCGCATCAAAGGAGGGTACCTTGCACGAGCATATGACCACACAGGCGGCTCTGGCCGCGCTCGCATGTGCGCTGGCGATCGGCTGTGGCGACAACAGCGGCGCACAGAGCGATGGTGACGCCACCGAGACCTCGACCGTCGGCACGGCGCCCGGAACCAACACCGAGGCGACGCCCACCGGCGGCGAGGAGGACAGCACGACCGTCGGCGAGACCGGGGACGACTCCGGTGGCCCCGTATCGTGCGACGAAGGCCCGGTGCCCGGGCAGGCGCCGCGTCTGGTCCGCCTGTCGCATCGCCAGTACGACAACACCGCGCGCGACCTGCTGCTGTTGCCGCCCGACGCCCAACCCTCGAGCGAGTTCCTCTCGGACCCGCCGGTGAAGGGCTTCGACAACAACGCCGCCGCGCTGGTCGTCAAGGACCGCCTCGGCCGCGACTACCGGCGCGCCGCCGAGTCGCTGGCGCAGCAGGTGACGGCGCCCGACAAGCTGGCGACGCTGCTGCCGTGTCAGCCGGAGGGCGATGGTTCGGCCTGCGCGACCCAGTTCATCCAGCAATTCGGGCGCAAGGCGTTTCGTCGCGCGCTGACCGGCAGCGAGCTGGCCAGCTACAACGGCTTCTACGCGCAGGGCGCCGGCCTCTACGACGCCGGCAGCGGCTTCGAGCAGGGCCTGCGCTTCGTCATCGAGGCGATCCTGCAATCTCCGTACTTCCTCTACCGCATCGAGCTCAGCGACACGATCGAGAGCGGCGTCAAGATCGCCCTCAACAGCCACGAGGTCGCCACGCGGCTGTCGTTCATGCTGTGGAACAGCGGGCCCGACGAGGTCCTGTTGAGCGCCGCCGACAACGGCGAGCTGACGACCCCGGAGGGCATCGAGCTGCAGGCCCGGCGCCTGCTCGCCGACCCGCGCGCGGAGGACCCGGTGCGTGACTTCCACGGCCAGTGGCTCGAGCTGCGCAAGCTGAGCAACCTGCAAAAGAACACCGACGTGTTCCCCAACTACAAGCCGGAGATGGCCCCGGCGATGGCGGAGGAGACCCAGCGTTTCATCCGCCAGGTGATCTTCGAGCTCGACGGCGACTATACGGCGCTGATGACCGCGCCCTTCACCTACGTGAACGCCGACCTGGCGACGATCTACAAGCTCGACGGCATCGGCCCCGAGTTCCAGGAGGTCGCGCTCGACCCGCTGCAGCGCGGCGGCCTGCTGACCCAGCCGAGCATGCTGGCGACCCACGCCTTCCCGCACCTGAGCTCGCCGATCCACCGCGGTGCGTTCATCCAGACCCAGATCCTCTGTAATCCGCCGCCGCCGCCGCCAGGCGACGCCGACCTCAACTTGCCGCCGGTCGAGGGCGAGATCAAGACGACCCGCCAGCAGGTCGAGGCCCACACGCAATCCAAGGAGTATTGCGCGGGGTGCCACAAGACGGTGATCAACCCGCCGG
>JAYUXQ010000901.1:0-3438 GCA_043752905.1 Nannocystis sp.
GGCGTCGAGCACATCCGCGTCTCCGGCCGGTTCCGGCCCGGCGACAGCGCACTGCGCCTGCGCCGGATCATGGGCCTCGAGCCCGGCTTTATCAACCCCGACGGCGTGCGCGCGCAGCTGCAACAGCTCGGCTACCGCACCCGCTTCGTCGCCGACGGCACCGGTCAGCTCAACGTCGAGGTCGACCCCGGTCGCAGCATCCGCCGCGTGCGGATCCACGGCCACATCCCGCTGTCCCGGCGCGATGTACAGCGCGAGCTGTCGGTCAATGCCCGCCCCGGCGCGCTCGCCCAGGGCGACTGCGCGACCCCCAAGGCGGCCCGCCACACCCCGATCTGCCGCCCCGACGACCTCGCCTGCGTGCGCTGGCAAGAGGACGAGATCATCCGGCTCAAGCGCTTCATGTTCGACAAGGGCTACCTGCGCGGCAACGCCACGCTCGCGCTGGTGTGCGGCCGCCGCAGCGACGAGGTCGACCTCCACGTCTACCTCACCAAGGGCACCGGCTACCGGGTGCCGTGGCGCAAGCTGACCGTCAGCGGCAACATGCCCCCCTCGGATCAGCGCTGGATCCGACGCACCTTCTGGCCGCGGATCCGGGCCACGCCGTTCCCCTCGCGCCTGACCCGCGAGTCGATCGAGGACGCCAAGGAGCGCGCCGAGCGACGCTACGCCGAGCCGCGCGACAACATCATCCAGGCGACCGCCGCCCCCGAGCTCAGCCTCCCCTACCCGCAGATCCAGATCGACACCAACTACGAGGAGCTGCGCGCTGGCGAGGTCCCTCCCGGCGGCAAGCTGCCGCTCGAGGTGCGCGTCGACCTCGGCCGTGGCGTCAAGACCTCGTTCCTCGGCAACCACACCTACTCCGACCTGCGGCTGCGCGGGCAGATGCAGCTGTTCAAGCGCCGCGAGGCCCCGAGCGACCAGGCCGCCGTGCGTGAGGCCGCCAACCTGCGCGCCTACTATCAGAGCAAGGGCTTCCTGCTCGCCAGCGTGCGCGGCCGCTACGAGGAGTTTGGCAACAAGGCCCCCGGCGCGCTCTACTTCCAGATCAAGGAGGGCCCGGTCGTCAAGATCCGTGGCCTCGAGCAACGCATCACCCGCGGCGTCCCCCCGAAGATCGCCGACGACATCAGCCGCGAGTTCGACCGCGAACGCAAGATCAAGCGCGGCGGCAGCTTCACCGAGGCCGACATGATCGACGACCTCGGCGCCCTCCTGCAGCGCTACCAGGACCGCGGCTACCTGTGCGTGCGCGCCAAGTTCAGCGTCGCCTTCTGGCCCGAGGGCCTCGACCGCGACGGCGAGCACGCCGAGGTCGACGTCCCCACCGTCCTGCGCCGCGAGCCGAGCGCCGCGTGGGCGACCCGCAGCTTCAACGAGGCCGGCCTGCGTCAGCTGTTGGCCCGCAAGCGCGCCAACCTCTACGTGCGCATCACGATCGAGCCTGGCCCGCGCGTGTTCACCTCGCGCAGCGCCGAGCAGGTGCGCTACCTCGACGTCCCGATCCCCGGCGACCGCAACGTCGCCGACCTCCCGGTTCACACCGATGGCAACTGGGGCGCGCGCCGGATCTTCTTCGAGACCCCCCTGCGTCGCGCCGGTGACAGCCGCCCCGGTGGCGTCGCCGTCAGCCCGAGCCTCGATCGCGAGGTCGAGGAGGTCGTCGTCGACCGCTACCGCGACAGCGGCTTCCCCGTCGCCGACGCCGAGATCCGGTGGCTGTACACCAATCCCGCCACCAACGCCGTCATCGCCGTCCCCACCTCGCGCCGCCTCGCCGACGAGGACATCGGCATGTGCGACGCCTACACCAGCGGCACCGCCGTCGAGGTCGAGACCGAGCTCTCCGTCTACGAGGGCAAGAAGGGCCTGTTCGGCGACACGCTCCTGCGCGGCAACTTCAAGACCCGCGGCTGGACCCTGCGCCGGCAGTTCGCCTTTCGCACCGGCAACCCCTACAGCCGCGAGGCCACCGACAACACCCGCAGCAACATCGACGGCCTCGGTGTCGCCGAGAGCGTCGACATCACCCCCTACCCGGTCGGCTGCGAGCTCGACAGCAAGGAGAGCTGCGTCGTGCATCACGTCGTCGAGATGCGCGAGGCCAAGGACTACGCCGCCACCCTGTCCGGCGGCTTCGGCCTCGCCACCCTCGACCCCTTCTACGTGTTCCTGCAGCCATCGGTCCCGAACATCTTCGGCACCGCCTGGGACTTCGAGGTCCTCGGCCACTACGGCTTCAACACCAGCAACGTCCCCGCCGGCGTGCCCTTCCTCGGCGACTGCGCCGGCCAGCGCTGCTACGAGCGCAGCGCCCGGGCCAGCCTGACGCGCCAGCGGATCTTCGCCACCCCGCTGACCTTCAGCGTCGGCGGCACCTATCAAGTGCGCCTGACCCCGGCGCGCGGCCGCATCGAGTCCGCCGTCGGCACGATCACCTTCACCTATCCGATCACCACCAAGCTGCAGACCTACTTCGGCTACCTGATCCAGCGCAGCAACATCTCGCAGGACGTCGTCAAGCCGGCCTTCGATCCCTCCGTCCCGGCTGGCGACGACGCCGACATCGTCAACCGCCGCGACGCGATCGTCTCCGACCGCACCGGCGCGCTGCAGCTCGGCGCCACCTACACCAACGCCGACAGCCCCTTCAACCCGGAGAAGGGCTTCATCGCCAGCGCCGACCTCAAGCTCGCCTCGCCCTACCTCGGCGGCATCGATTGGTTCATCCGCGCCGACCTGTCCTGGCAGCACTTCATCCCGATCCCACGCACCAACAACCGCCTCAGCTTCCGCTACGCCCTGCGCTACGGCCAGGCGATCCCGATCAGTGGCTTGCCGGTGACCGACACCACCAGTGTCCCCGAGATCTGGCGCTACTTCGGTGGCGGCACCGTCGACCTCGGCGTCCGCGGCCTGCTCCCCGAGACCATGCTGGTCGACATCGAGACCATCAACGAGGGCGCCGGGATCCAGCGCCTCCACTACACCGCCCAGGGCGGCCACATCCGGGCCCTGGCGACGATCGCCCTGCAAGTGGTCTCGTTGCAGGACTTCCTCGGCGGCAAGATCGCTCACTCGCTGTTCTTCGACTTCGGCGTGCTGACCCAGAAGTGGTCGCAGGTCCAGTTCAACCGCGACTTCCGGCGCAGCGTCGGCGTCAACTTCCTCAAGTGGGACATCAAGATCGTCACCCTCGCCCTCGGCTACGCCATCCTCCTCCCCAACGCCATCGCCCCCGGCAACGTCAAACCGATCGACGACCGCAACGGCCGCTTCATCTTCGACGTCGGCGTGACCTTCTGATGGCGCGTGATACCGTCCCGCAGCACCACGAGGCGACCCCATGAAGATCCGCGAGGTCCGCATCCGAAACTTCCGCAACTTCAGCGCGAACGCCAGAGCGGTCTCTTTCGTCGACCCGCTCACGCA
>JAYUXQ010000902.1:0-8438 GCA_043752905.1 Nannocystis sp.
AGATCGAGCGTGCTCGTCATCTTCACGTCTTCGATGCGTGGGGCTGGTGCGCGAGCGATGTGCTCGAATGGTGTCGACCCGCTGCCGCAGAGCACCTCGAGAAGACGCTCTCGGTGGAGAGCGACAATCCACCGGAGCTCGCGTTCGTCTTCCACGAGAGTGCAGACTGCACGTTTTTACCGCGCGAACTGGCGCGTTTTCACGCACGCGGCTACGGGCTCGACGAGCAATGGGCTCTCGCCCCCTACGCGATCGACGACGCGACCGACCTCCTCTACGAGCGCCGCGTCCGCCCGCGCGACGTGCTCTGGCTCGCGGCGTCGTCACTCCGTGCGCTCGTGTGGGGGCTCCACGACTGGGCCCACTTCCACAACCACGGCCCGTTCGACGAGCCGGCGCTCACCGAGCTCGAGTGCGATCTGGTCGCCCTCGAATGGCTGCGCATGAACCGTGAGGTGGCGGGCCTGGAAGACTCCGACGTGGCACGTGTCGCCGCTGACCTGGCGACGCTCGCGCGCTCCCGGTTCGCCGCCGAGGGCCGGGCTCTCCCCGGCGTCGATCTCGAGAAGCTGTTCGCCGCGCCCTACCCCGCCGTCATTCCGCGCAACTAGTCACCCTACGATGCGAACGGCGCCCCGGCCGCGGGCATGTTCGAGCCACGAGGCGATGCGGGCCTGATCGGAGTGATCCCCTGGCGTCGCGAGATGGCGAAAGTGTCACCGCCGATACGGTTTCGAGACGACCGGCTAGAGTGCCGCGTCGTGAGACTGATCTCCCCGTGAGGCTCGCCGCAAAGCTGCTGGTTTCCGCATGGTTCGCGGGCTGCGGCGGTGAAACGCCGCCCGCGGCGACACCGCCGCCGCTGCGTGACGGGGCGACCATCGAGCTCGTGGAGTCCGCTCCGGTCGAAACCACGCTCGATCATGCGGACGTCCCCAACGCGCCCGAGGTCTGGGTCGCGATGATCGACGGCGCGACGCGCACCCTCGACTTCGCCGAGTTCTACGCGAGCGAGGCCGACGAGAAGAACCTCGCCAGCAGCGCGCTGCCTCGGGTGCTCGCCGCGATCGACCGCGCGGTGAAGCGAGGCGTGCGCGTCCGTTTCCTCGTCGACTCGATCTTCGTGAAGACCTATCCGGCAACCCTCGAGCAGCTGAAGAGCGGCGGGGTCGTCGTTCGCATCATCGACTTCGGCAAGCGCGGCGGCGGCGTCCTTCATGCGAAGTACTTCGTGGTCGACGGCACGGAGGCGTTCGTCGGCAGTCAGAACTTCGACTGGCGCTCGCTCGCGCACATCCAGGAGATGGGCGTGCGCGTGCGCTCGTCGGCCATCGCGGGCGGGCTGCTCGACGTGCTCGACACCGACTGGGAGCTCGCCGCAGGTGGCAAGGCGGAGGCGCGCAGCCACCATCATCCGCTCACCGACGTGAAGATGGTCACCGGCGAGACGGTCTCGCTGGTCGCGAGCCCGAAGGGCTGGCTGCCCGACGAGCACGCCTGGGAGCTCCCGAGGCTGGTCGCGCTGCTCGATGCGTCGGTGCTCGGGATCGATCTCCAGGTCCTCCACTACAAAACCAAGGAGCGTGACGGCACGCCCTTCCCCACGCTCGACGACGCGCTTCGTCGCGCCGCGCGCCGCGGGGTCCGCGTGCGGGTGCTCGTCTCCGACTGGTCGAGCAAGCCGGGAAGCGAGCACCGGGCAGCCCTGGAGGCACTGGCAAAGGTGCCGAACGTCGAGGTGAGGGTCATCGTGATCCCGCCCTGGTCGGGCGGCGCGGTCCCGTTCGCGCGCGTCGCGCATGCCAAGTACCTCGTGGTCGACGGCACGCGGGCCTGGGTCGGCACGAGCAACTGGGAGGGCGACTACTTCACGAGGAGCCGCAACGTCGCCATCGTCGCCGAAGGCGGCAAGCTACCCACCCGCCTCGACGGCATCTTCGAGGACGGCTGGACGAGCCGCTACACGAAGCCGCTCGCAACGAACTAGGCGGAGCGCGCGCGATCGAGCATCGCGCGGAGCAGGACGTTGCAGCCCGCCTCGAGGTGCTCGGGCTTCGCGTCCTCGATCTCGTTATGGCTGATGCCGTCCTTGCACGGCACGAAGATCATCCCTGCCGGCGCCAGGCGGGCCACGTAGATGGCGTCGTGTCCGGCACCCGAGACGCAGTCCATCACCGAGTACCCGAGCCGCCTCGCGCCCTCGCGCACCGCGCTCACGCAGCCGTGCTCGAACGGACACGGCGGGAAATACGAGACCTGCTCGATCGAGATGGCGAGCCCGCTCTCCTCGCCTGTCCGCTTCACGAAGCCGCGGATGTCGGCGTCCATCCTGTCGAGCGTCGCGTCGTCGACGTTGCGCAGGTCGATCGAGAACTTCACGCGGCCGGGGATGACGTTCCTGCTGTTCGGGAACACCTGCACGAAACCGTTGGTGCCGCGGCCGTAGGGGGGGTAACGCAGCGCCGTCGCCACCGTCTCTTGCATGATCCTCGTCGCCACCTGCAGGGCGTCCTTGCGCAGCTGCATCGGCGTGGGGCCGGCGTGGGCCTCCATGCCCGTGACCTCGCAGTCGTACCAGCGCTGGCCGAGGCAGCCCGTCACCACCCCGATCGTCACGTCGGCGTCCTCGAGCACCGGGCCCTGCTCGATGTGGGCCTCGAAGTACGCGCCGACGGGGTGATCGCCGGGCTTTTGCCCGCCGACGAAACCGATGCGCTCCAGCTCGTCCTTCACCGACTTTCCGTCGACATCCTTCGCGCTCCAGGCATGCTCGAGGCTAAAGGCGTTGGCGAACACGCCGCTGCCCATCATGACCGGGACGAAGCGCGAGCCCTCCTCGTTGGTCCAAAACGCGACCTCGATCGGGGCCTCGGTCTTGATGTTGCGCTCATTGAGCGTGCGCACCACCTCGAGGCCGGCGAGCACGCCGTAGTTGCCGTCGAACTTGCCGCCGGTCGGCTGGGTGTCGATATGACTGCCGCACATGATCGGCGGCAGCGCGTCGTTCGTGCCCGACCGGCGCATGAAGGTGTTGCCGATCTGGTCGACGACGACGCTCATGCCGAGCTCCTTCGCCCACGAGATCACCAGCTCGCGCCCCTGCTGGTCGAGGTCGGTGAGCGCCAGCCGCTTTACGCCGCCCTTCTCGGTGGCGCCGATCTTCGCCAGGGTCATCAGCGAGTCCCAGAGCCGGGCGCCATCAACAACGAGGTCGGTATCGCGGTCGGTATCAAGGTGGTTTGTCAGGCTGCCGTCGCTCATGAAGCGCACTATAGCGCCGCGACCGTGGCCAGCGAAAGGGCCATGGTCGGGCAGGGTCCAGCTGCGATGATGAACCTACACAACGCTTTTTAAGGGAAGCTGCGGCGATGCGAGACCCACGAGACATCCGCCGCAGCGTCGCCGCGACCCACGGCGCCGAGGCGGTGTCGATCACCCGTGCCGGCAGCTACATCGCGCCGTCCGGCCACGTCGTCGACCTCCGCGGAGCGATCGCCACGGCGATCGCCGGGACCCGCGATCTCCCCCCGGACCAGGCCGTCGCGCACACGGCCGTTGGCACCCGAAGCACGCACATCGAGGTCTGCAACGAGAGCACGCTGTCGGCCGCGCGACGGCTGGCCGCCGCCGACCCGGTCGCGCTCAACTTCGCCTCGGCGTACAACCCGGGCGGTGGCTTCCTCGGCGGCGCGCGGGCCCAGGAGGAGTCGCTGTGCCGCGCCTCGGCGCTGCACGCATGCATCGTCGGCCAGCGGATGTACGCCGATCACAACGCCGCGCGCGACCCGATGTACACCTCGTGGCTGCTGTACTCGCCGGGCGTCCCGGTGTTCCGCGACGACGACGGCGCCCTGCTCGACGCCGCGTGGACCTGCGGCTTTATCACCGCCGCCGCGCCCAACGTGAAGGTGCTGCGCGACCGCAACCCCGGGCGCCTCGCCGACCTCCCGGCCGTGATGACCGACCGCATCGCGCGGGTGCTCGGCGTCGCTGCCCGCGAGGGCCATGCCAGCGTGGTGCTCGGCGCGTGGGGCTGCGGGGCCTTCGGCGGAGACACCGGGCTCGTCGCCGAACGCTTCCACGCCGCCCTTTATGGCCCGTTTCGCGGCGTATTCACCACCGTCGTGTTCGCGGTGCTCGACAGCACCGCCGAGCGCCGCTTCATCGGGCCCTTCGAGCGCATGTTCGCCTGATGCCAGCTTGGGCAGCGCCGCGATCCGTCCGGCGACCCGCTCGCCCGCGCAGACGCGACAAAAGCCGGCCTGGTGCGCGACGAGCCCCGTCGACCACCGGTGTCGCGCCGGGCCCTCGTGCTAGCTTCGCCCGCGCCAGTCATGCCGCGCCCACGCACCCCGACCCCGCCGGCCACCGAAGCGACCCTCGACGACCTCCTGCACCGCGACGGCGGCGAGGCCCTCGTGTTCACTGGCCTCGATCTCCAGGGCCACGAGCTCGCCGCCCGAGAGCTCACCTCCTGCACCTTTCGCAATTGCAAGCTGCAGGAGACCCGCTGGCCCGCCAGTCGTCTCGAGGACTGCCGCTTCGAGCGCTGCGACCTGACTCGCATGCAGCCCCGGGGCCTGCGCGCGCACGACCTGCAATTCGTGGACTGCAAGCTGATGGGCGTCGACTGGTCCGAGCTGGGCCAGTTCCCGCGCCTCGCCTTCACCGACTGCGTCCTCGACTTCGCCTCCTTCGTCGGCCTCGGCCTGCGCAAGACCCAGTTCATCGGCTGCAAGATCACCGACGCCAATTTCTTCGACTGCGACCTGCGCGACGCCAGCTTCGCCGGCTGCGACCTGCGCGGGAGCATCCTGCGCAATTGTAAGCTCGCAAAGACCGACTTCGCGGCCGCCACCGCACTATACTTCGACCCCGCCATCAACGACGCGCGCGGGGCCATCGTCTCGATCGAGACCGCCGCGCTCATCGCCATGAAGCTCGGCCTGCGCGTCGCCGGCTTCACCGCCGACTCGTGACCGCCATGCTCCTCCCGTATCCGTGCCCACCTAGCCCTTCGGACAGCCTGACGATCGCCTGGGATTCGTTGCGCGAGCCGTGGGTGACCCCCATGGAGACGTGCCCACAGGACCCCGAGTACCACGCCGAGGGCGACGTCTGGACCCACACGAAGATGGTCTGCGAGGCCTTGATCCGCCTACCCGCCTGGCAGACCCTGCCGGCCGCCGAGCGCGAGCGGGTGTTCGCCGCCTGCCTGCTGCACGACATCGCCAAGCCGGTCACCACCCGCATCGACGACGACGGCCGGATCCGCCAGCCCGGTCACTCGCCGCGCGGGGCGATCATGGTCCGCGAGATGTTGTGGCACATGGGCGTCGCGCCGGTCTTGCGCGAGCAGATCGCCGCCCTCGTGCGCACGCACCAGATCCCGTTCTTCCTCATCGAGGATCAGGACCCGGCGCGCCGCGCCGCGGCGATCAGCCAGAGCGTCCGCTGCGACCACCTCGCGCTGGTCACCCGCGCCGACGCGCTCGGCCGGATCTGCCGCGACCCCCGGCGCCTGCTCGACAACATCGACCTCTTCGCCGAATTCTGCGCCGAGCACGGCTGCCTCGATCGCCCGTGGGCCTTCGCCAGCGATCACACCCGCTTCCAGTATTTTCGCACCGAGGGCCGCGACCCCGGCTACGCCGCGCACGACGACACCCGCTGCGAGATGGTCCTGATGAGCGGCCTCCCCGGATCCGGCAAGGACCACTGGATCGCCCACAACCTCGATCTGCCCGTCATCTCGCTCGACGCATTGCGCGAGGAGCTCGACATGCCGGGCACCGGCAATCAGGGCGTCGTCATCCAGGCCGCGCGCGAGCAGGCCCGCGAATATCTGCGCAAGGGGCAGTCCTTCGCGTGGAACGGGACCAACCTCGGCCGCGAGATGCGGAGCCGCCCGATCGACCTCGCCGCCGCCTACAACGCCCGCGTGCGCATCGTCTTCCTCGACACCGCGTACCGCCGCGTCGTCCGCCAGAACCGCGAGCGCGACGCCGCTGTCCCGCTCGCCGCGATCCTCCGCATGACCCGCCTGTGGGAGCCCCCGGATCTCACCGAGGCCCACCGCGTCGACTGGGTCGTACAAACCTGATCAACGGAGCATCGACTCAGGCCGGCCTGGCGCGCGAGCGGCCCTGGCCGCGCATGATCAGGTGCACGAGGCCCGGCATGTGCTGGCCGAGCCACGCGCCGAACTTGCCGTGCGCCGTGAACGTGTACTCGAGCCTGCGCGCATGGATCGCGTCGGCCATCACCCGCGCCGCGGCCTCCGCCGTCCACATCAGCTTGCCCGGCCGCGTGTCGGGCCGGCTCGCGTCGAAGCCACCCGCGTTGTCGACCTGCGCGATCTCGGTGGCGACGAAGCCGGGGTTGAGCAACGTGCAGCTGACCCCCGTGCCGTGCAGCTCCTGCGCCAGCGTCAGCCCCAGGGCCCGCAGCGCGAACTTCGAGGCCGTGTACGCGCCCGTCCGCGGCGATGCCAGCAGACCCGCGACGCTGCTGACCAGCGCCAGGCGCCCGCGGCTCCTGTGCAACGCCGGCAGGGCATGGCGCGCCGTCGACATCGCCCCGAACACGTTGGTGTCGAACTGCCGCCGCAGGTCCGCGTCGCTCAGCTGCTCGAGGCGGCCGACCACGCCGAAGCCGGCGTTGGCGACCGCGACGTCGATGCGACCGAAGCGCTCGAGCACCGCCTCGACGGCCCGCGCGACTTCCTCGTCGCGGGTGACATCGCAGGCGACCGCGAGTCCGCGCCGGCCCATCGCGTCGATCTCGTCGACGACCTGCACCAGCCGCTCGGTGCGTCGCGCCGATGCGGCGACATCGGCCCCGCGGCGCGCGAACTCGAGGGCGAGCGCCCGGCCCATGCCCGCGCTCGCCCCGGTGATCCACACGACCTGTCCCTTGAACTGCTGCGTCTGCGCCATGGCGCGGGGTCTATCACACTTCCCCGCGCGCTCGCCTCAGAACGTGTAGTCGAGCGCCGACGGCCAGCCGTCGAGTTGGATCGTGATCGTCCCGTTCTGGGTCTGGTAGCCCTCCTGATACGCCGTCTTCATGCCGGCGAGGTCGAGCGTGATCACCTCCATGACCAGCGCCTTGCACAGGTCGCCGTTGGACTCGTGGGACAGCTCGATCCAGGTCTGCACCGGGAACGACTCGGCGAACACTCCGTTCCAGCACATGTCGATGACGTGCGCCTCGCAGCCGCCGCCGTACGTCACATTCACCTTGAGCGCGTCGCCCTCGATCGTCGCGCCGTCGATCGTCAACGGGTCCTTCGGGCCGCAGACGTCGCCGAGGCCGCAGTCGTTCGGGCACCCGTCGTCGTCGACCGCGTTGCCATCGTCGCAGCTCTCGCTCGCCTCGACGATCCCGTCGCCGCACACCCCGCCGCCGGTGTCCGTCCCGCTCATGCTCGTCGTCTCGACGTCGCCGGTGTCCGTCCCGCTCGTGCTCGTCGTCTCGACATCGCCGGTGTCCGTCCCGGCCGTGCCCGTCTGGCCACCGACGCCGCAGTCGTTCGGGCACGCGTCGTCGTCGACCTTGTTGCCGTCGTCGCAGGCCTCCGCCCCGCCGACGATCCCGTCGCCGCAGCCCCCGTCGCAGCCCAGCTCCGTGCACGCCCACGCGCCCTCGTAGCAGGAGCACTGGTTGCAGCCGTCGCCGGCCGGCTTGACCTCGCCGTCGACGCACGCGTCGGGCGGGCCCTCGTCGTTGCACGCCTTTTCCGTGCACGTCCACTCGCCATTCATACAAACGCAGTCGTTGCAGCCGTCCTCGGCCGGCATCGTCTCGCCGTCCTTGCACGCCACGTCGCCCTCCGACTCGGCGCCGATCATCTTCGGGTCACAGGCCCCGAGGGTGACGCCGATCGCGGCGGTGAGCAGGAGGGAGGAGATCGAGTGGAAATGGTTAAGCTTGGTCATGGTGTCTCTCGTGGTTGGAAGCTGTGGAGTGCTTGTCCGGCTCGCGTCGTCTCTGTGTGCCGGATGTCGATCTTCGGATCGAGACGCCGCGCACGACGCCGAAGTCACGGCGTGACACACACGCCCTGGACCCGCTCGGCCAGCATCGACGCCGGATGCAGGCGCACGAACGTCTCGGCCGCCTCCCGGGCTTGCGCGCGGCGCCCCGCGTCGCACAGGGCCGTCACCCGCAGCGCGTCGCGCTCGCGCGCCAGCACACCGTTCGCGTGATCCTGGCGGTGCTCGTCGAGCCGCGCCAGAGCGGTGGTCGGGTCTCCCGCTGCCAGCGCAGCCTGGGCAGTCTGCAGCAGCGCCGTCTCGGCCGCCAGCGTCGACGTGTCCGAAGGGTCAGGCACGGGGGCGAGCTTCATCTCCGCCGCGCGCACCGGCCTGTCCGAAAGGCCAGGCTCACGTCGCGCCTGCTCGCGTGGGATCGCGGCGGGCTCCACGACCGGCCGC
>JAYUXQ010000903.1:0-8432 GCA_043752905.1 Nannocystis sp.
TGCTCAAGTACGACGGTATCGACATCGCAAAGAAGAGCCTGGCGACCCAGTGTGCGTCGGCGACGAGGTTCCCTTTGTAGCCGGCCAGCAGCCGGTCGATGGCCTCGCATCGTACGTACCCACCGGCCGCCGACCCCGCGCGCACCCTTGTCTGACGGGCATCCGACGCGCTCTCATCTTGAGGCATCGATGAAGCCAGCCACGGCAGGCTGCTCGCCCGGCGACAAGCGGGGCGCCGACGGTGCCACACGGGCGACGAGAGGGCCGACGGCGGGGGAAGTAGGTGGAGGGGACCCATGGCTCGCGCGCAGCCGCCCGAGCCGATCCTCGCGGTCAGAACCCCTCGGCAGGGGGCATCCGCCAGTGACGGTCTCGACGCGTACCGGGCGGCGAGCACGTGCCATGGGGAGGCGCTGCCGTCGCAGGGACCCACAGCCGCGGCCCTCGCGTCGTCCGCCCCCAGCTCCCGAGCCCCGCGTCCCTCGGTCCCCACCACAGCACTACAGCCCGGCAAAGTCATTCATGGCCCCGCCGACCCGCAGCGCCCACGCGGCCTCGTTATGCACTGCCCCCGGAGTGTGCGCATACCAGAGGTCGGTCCCGACGGTCCACCCCGCATCCTCGAGGACCCCCAACAATTGCGCATTTTCACAATAGTTGTCCCCCGCCGGGCTGTCGTCGTCGATCCCGTCCATATCGCTATCGGTGCAGGGCCCGTCGCCACCGGAGTCGAGGTAGATCGCAAACGGTCGCTTTCCGGCCGTTGCGTAGCGCTCGATGATCGTCTCGTTGTTGAGCCCGATCGACCCCCAGCCCATCGTGCCCGAGAGGCTGACCGCCATGTCGTAGCGATCGGGGTAAAGGTCCGCAATTACTAAAGAGACCAGCCCCCCGAGCGACGATCCCATCGTGCCGACCACGGGGGCCTCGCCGTAGACCGCCTCCATCCTCGGGCGAATGACGGTATCGACGAGGTCCGCGTATACCTCCGCCTGGCCGCCGATGTCGCCGTCGCCGAGGTCGTCGACCACGTGGGTATATTCGTCCATCCGGGCCGAAGTGTTATCAATACCGACGAGCAACATTTCGGGCGGCACGCTCTCTTGTAATTTCCAGTAGCCGAACGGGGCGCCGGGGTTGAACAGGTTCTGGCCGTCGTGGACGTAGAGGGCGTGGGTGAAGGCGCCGCCGGCCGGGACATACACTTGCAGGTCGCGCGGCTCGAGGCCGACGCCCTCGACGTCGTACCAGCGCTCGAGGTGTGCCGCGGTCGCGCGGACCAGCGAGAATTGGCCGTTGTCGTCGTAGCCGTGGCGGCGGCCGAGCGGGTCGGCGACATGGGCGTCGACGGCGAGGTCGTGGAATTTGTACAGGCTGCCGTCGGGCGCGGGGACCTCGGCCTCGGCCCACCACATCGGGCCGACCAGCTCCATCGGCGCGCCGACCCACATGTCGTGGGCGCCCGTGAGCTGCCATTCGCCCGGACCGCACAGGCACGCGAACAGGTAGCTGCCGGTCGAGGTCTCGACCGGGAAGCCTCCGCGATCCGCGATCGTTCGCAGCGCGTCTTGCGGGTCGACCTCCCCGGCGATCGCCCTGCGCAGCAGCGCCTCGTCCTCGCGGAGCTCGGCGCCGGTCGTCGTGTCGTCGCCAGTGTCGCCGGTCGCGGTCGTCGAGGTGATGGCGCCGGTCGCGTCGTCACCCGTCGTTTGGCCGGTGGTCGGCGTGGCGTCCTGCGTACTGGTGAACGACGCGACCCCGCTGCTCGACGTGTCGGCGTCACCCGTCGTCTCGGCGGGATCGGAGAAGCAGGCGCCGAGGGCCGGCGTGGTCAGGAACAAAACGAGGACGGCGCGCACAGCCGAACTTTTAGCAGGTCATGCCCGGTTCGGAAACGCCCGCGGCGGTCAGCGCTCGCTGACCGACCCCGGTGGGTCGTTGCGCCTGACCGCATCGGCTGCCGAGCGGCCGGCCTCCTCCACGCGTGCCGCCTTCTCCGACTCCCGCTCGGACTCCTGCGCCGCGGCCTCCTCCGCGGCGCGTGCCGCCTCGGCCACCCGCGCTGCCTCGGCTGCCTCCGCCGCCTCCGCCTCGCGGACGGCCTCCGTCTCGCGGACGATGCGAGCGACGCGGTGGCGCTCCGCGGCCGCACGCAACTCCCCGACCTCGGGTCCCTCGAGCACCAGAGCGGTCAGCGGCGGCAACGTCACGCGCAGCGAGAACGGACGGTCGTGCGCTGGCACCTGCGTGGCCTCGAAGCGCTGCGGCTGCGTCGCGGGCTCGACGTCGCTATATATCCGGGCGTCGCTGCGGTCGACGAGCGTCCACGTGCCCTCGGCCGGCACACCGACCGCGTGGTCGGCCCAGGTCACCGGCGTGAAGTTGAGGGCGACCATCACCACCGGGCCGTGGGCGGGATAGCGCAGATACACCGCGAGGCTGCGCAGGTTGTCGTCGACGACCAGCCATTCATAGCCGGACGGCTCGTCGTCCTGCTCGTGCAGCGCCGGGACCTCGCGGTACAGGTGGGCCAGGCGGGCCACCCAGCGCTCGAGCCCGGCGTGCAACGGTTGCTCGCGCAGCGCCCAGTCGAGCTGGCGGTCGTGGTTCCATTCACGCAGCTGGCCGAACTCGCCGCCCATGAACAGCAGCTTGCGGCCCGGCGTCGTGAACATGTACGCGAGCAGCAGGCGCAGGCTGGCGAACCGCGCCGCGTCGTCGCCGTGCATCTTGCGGATCAGCGAGTATTTGCCGTGCACGACCTCGTCGTGCGACAGCGGCAGCATGTAACGCTCCTTGTACGCGTACCACATACGAAACGTCAGCTCGTCGTGGTGATACTGGCGCGCGATCGGGTCGCGCCCGAGGTAGCGCAGGGTGTCGTGCATCCAGCCCATGTCCCACTTGTAATCGAAGCCGAGGCCGCCACCCGCGACCGCGACCGTCACCCCTGGCCACGACGTCGACTCCTCGGCGATCGTGATCACGTCGGGGTGCTCGCCGTGGATCGCGGTGTTGAGGAGCCGCAGGAACGCGACCGCCTCGAGGTTCTCCCGCCCGCCGCGCGCGTTGGGCAGCCACTGGCCGGGCTTGCGCGAGTAGTCGAGGTACAGCATGGAGGCGACCGCGTCGACCCGGATCCCGTCGATGTGATAGCGCTCGATCCACATCATCGCCGAGCTGAGGAGGAACGCGCGGACCTCGTGCCGTCCGAAATTGAAGATCAGCGTGTTCCAGTCGGGATGCACGCCGCGCCGCGGATCTTGATGCTCGTACAACGCGGTCCCGTCGAAGCGCGCGAGGCCATGGGCGTCGGCCGGGAAGTGCCCGGGCACCCAGTCGAGGATCACGCCGATGTCGGCCTGATGCAGCGCGTCGATCAACTGCATCAGACCCTCGGGCCCGCCGTGACGGGCGGTCGGCGCGAAGTAGGCGCTGGTCTGGTAGCCCCACGACCCGTAGAACGGGTGCTCGGTGATCGGCATGAACTCGACGTGCGTGAAGCCCAGCCGTCGCACATGCGCGACCAGCCGCGGCGCGATGTCGGCGTAGCCGAGGAAATCCTCGGCCTCGTCGCGTAGCCACGAGCCGAGGTGCACCTCGTACACCGAGATCGGCGCGCCCGGCCCCTGCCGTCGCGCACGCGCGGCCAGCCACGCGGCGTCGTTCCAGCGGTGCTCGATCGCCACGATCCGCGACGCCGTCTGCGGCGGCAGCTCGGTGGCCTGCGCGCACGGGTCGGCGCGGTCCATCACCTCGCCGCGCACGCCGATGACGCGATACTTGTAGAGCATGCCCGCCGCGGCCGCGGGCACCAGGCCCTGCCACACGCCGGATCCGTCGCGCACCAGCGGGTCACGCGACGGATCCCAGCCGTTCCACTCGCCGATGACGCTGACATACCGCGCGTTGGGGGCCCACACCGCGAAGTGCACGCCCGCCGCCTGCACCTGCGCGCCGAGCTTCTCGAACAGCCGCATGTGCATGCCCTCGCACAGCAGGTGGCGGTCGAGGGCGCCGAGGCCCGGCCCGGGGCTCGTCGCGGCGGCATCCTCGGCGGGCTGCGGGACAGGTGCGAGGTAGTCCGCGGGTCCGCTGTCCTCCGGGACAGGTGCCGGCTCCGCTCGTATGTCCTCCGGGACAGGCGGGCTCAGGTAGGCCGACATCGGCACCGGCTCGGGCGCTCCCGTGACCCGCTCGAGCACCTCCTCGCCGAGCTTGCCCGCGATCTCGATCACCGCCTCGACCGCGGCGCGGACCCTACCCTTCGCCGGCGCCGCCGGCTTGCCGGGCTCGGCCGCTCGCGCGGCCTGCTGCACCGCCCGCGCGCTGACTCCGGTCACCGTGCTGCCGGGCTTCGCCGGCTCGCTCGACTTCGCCGGGTCACCAGCCTCCGCCGTGCTCGTCGGCTGCGGCTCCGCGACCTCGGGCTTCGCATTCGCCTTGCCCGGCGTCGACCTCCCCGCGAGCTTGCTGGCGGCGGGGGTCTTACTGACAGGTTCGCTGGGGGTCCGCGGGCGTTTGCTCATGACGTGGCGCTTTTACCGGGGCGCCGCCGCGATGAACACCCTCGCGGCGGATCTGTCACCGGACTTTCCTCCGATGTCGCTGCCTCACCCGGGTTACGCCGGGGTCGCCGCGACGCTCGCCTGTTGCATGGCCGTGACCCACAGCACCGCCATCGACCGCGGCATCAACTCGTAGCGCGTCTGCCCCGGGGCCAGCGGAACAGCGGTCGTCTCGGCGCAGCGCGTGTCTATCAGCCTCGCCCAGCTGGCCGCGACCGCCGGCAGCGCGAACGATCGCGGCTCCGCGGATCCGTTGATCAACACGAGGAAGCTCTCGCCGTGCATGATGTCACCGCGCGCGTCGACCTCCCCGATCGCGTCGCCGCCGAGCAACATCCCGATCGCCTGCGCCCGCGGGTCCGACCACTCGCGCGGACTCGGCTCGTGGCCGTCCGGATGCAACCACTGTAGATCTCGCAGGCGGCCGCCGGGCGGGCTCGCGCCGGTGAAGAAGCCGCGCCGGCGCAGCACCGCCGCCTGACGGATGCGCATCGCGTGGCGAAAGAACGCCAGCGTCGCCTCGTCGGCGCTGTCCCACGCGATCCACGAGACCTCGCTGTCCTGGCAGTACGCGTTGTTGTTGCCGCCCTGCGTGCGCCCGATCTCGTCGCCCGCGCAGATCATCGGCACGCCGAGCGACACCGCCAACGTCGTCGCTAAGTTGCGGATCATTCGCTGGCGCAGCGCGACGACCTCCGGGTCGTCGGTCGGCCCCTCGACGCCCCAGTTGGCGCTGCTCTCGTTGTCGCTGCCGTCGCGGTTGTGCTCGCCGTTGCCGTGGTTGTGCTTGCGCTGGTACGTCACCAGGTCGCGCAGCGTGAAGCCGTCGTGGCAGGTCACGAAGTTGACGCTCGCGTGCGGGCCCCGGCGCGGCCACTGATACATGTCGGCCGACCCGGTGAGGCGATACGCGAGCTCGCCGAGCTGGCTCGATTCGCCGCGCCAGAACTTGCGCACGCCATCGCGGTAGCGGCCGTTCCACTCGCCCCACGGGGCCGGGAACGCCCCCACCTGATACCCCCCGGGCCCGACGTCCCACGGCTCGGCGATCAGCTTGACCCGCGACAGCACCGGGTCCTGATGCACCGCCGCCAGGAACGCGCTCCAGCGGTCGAACTCCGGCCCGCGACGCGACAGCGCCGGCGCGAGGTCGAAGCGAAACCCGTCGACGCGCATCACCGTCGCCCAGTAGCGCAGGCTGTCGAGCACGAGCTGCAGCGTCTGCGGGTGGCGGGTGTTGAGCGTGTTGCCGCAGCCGGTGACGTCGACGTAGCGGCGCGGGTCGTCGTGCTCGAGCGAATAGTACGTGCGGTTGTCGAGCCCGCGCAGCGACAGCAACGGCCCGAGCGCCCCGCCCTCGCAGCTATGGTTGTAGACGACGTCGAGGATCACCTCGATGCCCGCGGCGTGCAGCGCCCGCACCATCGCCTTGAACTCGCGCACCGCGGCGCCGGGCCGGCGGTCGGCCGCGTAACGGGCCGTGGGCGCGAAGAAGCCGAGCGTCGAGTAACCCCAGTAGTTGACGCGCCCGCTGTGACGCAGGTGCGGCTCGTCGTAGATCTCGTGGATCGGCAGCAGCTCGACCGCAGTGACCCCGAGCGATCGCAGGTGGTCGATCACCGGCGGCGTCGCCAGCCCGCCGTAGGTCCCGCGCAGCACCGGCGGCACGCCAGGATGCAGCCTCGTCATACCCTTGACGTGCAGCTCGTAGAGCAGCGTCTCGCTCCATGCACGCGCTGGCGGACGGTCGTCGCCCCAGTCGAAGTCGTCGACCAGCGCGACCCCCTTGGGCGCCTCGCTGGCGTTGTCTCGCGTGTCGATCGCCAGCTCGCCCGGATCGCCGACCCTGTGCGCGTACGGGATCTCGCCGCTGCGGGTCGGCCATGCGATCGCCCGCGCATAGGGATCCACGAGCAGCTTGTGCGGGTTGTGTCGCAGGCCCGCGTGCGGCTCGTGGGGCCCGTGGGCGCGTAAGCCATACAGTTGTCCCGCGCGCAGGCCCGGCACGTACGCGTGATGGATATCGCCGGTGCGATCGGCGAGCCGCAGCGTCTCGCGCGGCCCGGCGTCGACGCCGTCGAACAGGCACAGGTCGATCGCCGAGGCCGACGACGAGTACACCGCGAAGTTGATCCCGTCGGCGTCGCAGGTGGCACCGAGCGGAAAACCAGCGCCCGGGAGGAGCTTTCGCGGCGGTCGTGAGGCCATCGAGAGGAACAATGTATGTCAGGCCACGACCGACCGCGAGGCGCGCGCAAGCGCCGCGAGGCGGCCCCCGCCGCCGTCCGTTGCGACCTCGCCGCAATTCACTTGCAGCCCCCGCTACAACTGCTACGTGGGGGCGCATGCAAGCCCCGCAACCGCCCTCGCCCGCGCGCCGGATCGTCGGCGTCACCGTGCCGCTGTTCTCGTTGCGCACCGCGAGCTCGTGGGGGATCGGCGAGATCGGCGACCTCCCGGCGGCCGCGCGCCTGCTCGCCCCGGCCGGCGTGGCCATGCTGCAGATCCTCCCGATCAACGAGATCGCCGGCGGCAACACCTCCCCCTATGGCGCCCTCTCGGCGTTCGGCATCGACCCGATGTACATCACCCTCACCGCCGTCGACGACCTGCGCGCGCTCGGCAACGAGGAGGTGCTCGGCAAGGACGGCGCCGCGAAGCTCGAGGCGCTGCGCAGTGCCCCGGCCGTCGACTACGAGGGTGTCCGCGAGCTCAAGCGCCGGGCCCTGATCGCTGGCCTCAAGGTGTTCTACGGGCACGAGCTCGGCGCCCCGGGTGAGCCGACCCCGCGCGCACGCAGCTTTCGCAGCTTCGAGGCCGAGCACGGCCGCTGGCTCGAGGACTACGCGCTGTACCGTGCGATCAAGGACGACGTCCACGGCGCCCCGTGGTGGGACTGGCCCCAGCCGCTGCGCGACCGCGACGAGGCGGCGCTCGCCGGGGCCCGGACCCGCCTCGCCGACTCGATCCTTTACTTCAAGTACGTGCAGTGGCTCGCGCACACCCAGTGGTCCGACGCGCGCAAGATCCTGCGCGAGCACGGCGTCGAGATCATGGGTGACCTGCCCTTCATGGTCGACCGCGACAGCGCCGATGTCTGGGCCGAGCGCGGCGAGTTTCGCCTCGATATGTCGGTCGGCTGCCCCGCCGACCAGTTCGACAAGGAGGGCCAGGACTGGGGCCTGCCGCCGTACCACTGGGCCGTCATGGCCCAGAACGACTTCGCCTGGCTGCGCCGCCGCGCCCGCTACAGCGGCCAGCTCTACGACCGCTTCCGCATCGATCATCTGGTCGGCTTCTTTCGCACCTGCATGCGCCCGTACGACGCCCGCCGCGACGCCAGGGGTAAGCTCGTGACCCCCAGCTTCGATCCGCCCACCGAGGCCGCCCAGCGCAGCCACGGCGAGCGCGTGGTCCAGGCGATGATCGAGGGTGCCGCGGCGACCGGCGCGCGCCTGATCGCCGAGGACCTCGGCTCGGTGCCGGATTACGTCCCGCCCGCGCTCGCCAGGCTCGGCGCCCCCGGCTACAAGGTGCTGATCTGGGAGAAGGACGGCGACGTGTTCCGCGACCCCGCGAGCTACCCCGCCGTCAGCGTCGCCTGCTTTGGCACCCACGACACCGCCCCGGTGGCAGCCTGGTGGTCGGGCCTCAAGGAGGCCGAGCGCGCCGAGGCGCGGAGGCTCCCTGTCCTTCGGGACATGTCCCCGAAGCCAGGCAAGCGCTTCACGCAGGAGCTGCACGCCGCGCTGCTGCGCCTGATCTGCGGGTCGAACAGCGAGCTGGTGCTGCTGCTGATGCAGGACCTGCTCGGCGTGCGCGACCGGATCAACGTGCCGGGCACGGTCGGGCCCGAGAACTGGA
>JAYUXQ010000904.1:0-3426 GCA_043752905.1 Nannocystis sp.
CACCGGCTCCGACGCGCTCGGTATTCCACCCGGGCCCGACGCACCGATCACATCCGCTGCGGATCCGCGGCTCGCGTCCGAGGCTCCGCCGCCGCCGCAAGCGGCCGCACCGCCCGTCGTATGGTCGCCGAACACGGCCCCGCCGGCGATCGCGTTGGCCGACCTGGCGAGCATGCCGGACTCGTCGCCCAGCTCGCCCGCTGTGCCGACCTTTACTCCGCCCGCGCTGTCGCGACTGCCCGTGATCGCGCGGCCGGCTGCACCGGAGTCGCCCCCATCGACCCCATCGACCCCATCGCCCTCGCGCGATCCGGACGAGAGCCGTTAGAACTGCGCGCACGGCGTTTCGTCGGGTTGTAGAGGGCGGCCCGCGGTGGTGTAGGATGCGTCCGTGGCGTGCACATGCACGTCGCGGAGGGGATGCATTGGCCACGATTAAACGACCCACCGCGGGCGCGGCGGACCTGCTCGGCGAGCTCAAGGCGAAGATGCGAGGCGGCCGGAGGTGGATGAACTGGGTGTGGATCGGCGGCGCCACGGTGGTGGTGCTGACGGTGATGCTCGGGTCGTTCGTCTCGATCCAGCCGGGCGAGGTGGCGGTTCGCGTCAACAACCTGACCGGCGCGCAGCTGACGGTGACGCAGCCGGGCCTGGTCACGCGACTGCCGTTCGGGATCCACACGGTGCACGTGCTCGACGCCAGCCCGCAGACGTTTGCGATGCACGGCAACAAGCAGACCGACGACCTCAACGTCGGCGAGCTGACGGTGCGCGCCAGCGACGGGTCCAACTTCCACTTCCAGGACACGACGATCATCTTCCAGATGGTCGGCGACGAGGCCGCGCGGGTGATCCGTGACGGCGGAACGGAGAAGGGCTACCTGCGGTGGATGCGGCCGTACGCGCGGGCGATCCTTCGTGACGAGTTCGGCAAGGAGTCGACGATCTCGGTGTCGAACCCGGCCAAGTTCGGCGAGGCGACCGAGCGCGCCAAGACCCGCCTCAACGAGCTGCTCGGGGCCCACGGCGTGACGGTGACGCAGATCGTGACCCCACGCCCGCAGTTCACCGAGGACTATGAGAAGCTGATCGAGGAGCGCAACAGCGCCGGCAACCAGCTCGAGGTCATCAAGAGCAACCTGGCCGCCGCGCAGACGACCCGCGACCGCAAGCTCGCCGAGGTCAACCGCGACCAGAACCGCCTGATCCAGGAGAAGCGCACCGAGCTCGAGTCGGGCCTGGCGACCGCGCTCGCGGAGCAGGCCAACAACACCCGCGAGGCCGACACCTACAAGATCTCGGCCATCGGTCAAGGCCAGGCGGTGCGCAGCGCGGCGACCCAGCAGTCCCAGGAGCTGCGCGGGCAGCTCGACGCCCAGTATCGCGGGCGCAAGGCCGAGATCGACGCGTTTCGCACGCAACCAGTCGAGCGCGTGATGGAGCGGCTCGGCGAGCGCCTCAAGGGCGTGACGATCTCGATCCAGCCGTGGGCCAACGACGCGGCGCCGTCGCGCGTCGAGCTCGAGCAGATCGCGGGGACCCCATGAGCACGATGACGCGGATCAGTCAGTTCATCTGTCTCACGGCGATCGTCCTGCTGGTCGCCCCGACCTGCTTCATCACCACGGTGCCGCTGGGCACGATCGGGGTGCGCAGCAGCAGCCTGTCCGGCGTGCTCGCGTCGGACCTCGAGCCGGGCTGGCACCTCAGCGTGGCGAGCGTGCACAACGTGACGCTGCTGCCGAGCCGCTTTTTGTTCCTCGACTACGAGGAGAGCCAGAGCCTGCAGATCAGGACGCGCGACAACAACAACGTGTTCGTCGACATCACGGTGCCGTACCGGATCAAGCCCGGCGAGGCGCATCAGGTGATGATGGCGGGCAACCATATTCGCCCGACCGGCGACAAGTATAGGTTCCAGCAGCTGGCCGAGAGCACCACCGTGGGCGTGCTGCGCGAGGACCTGGCCGAGCTGACCTCGGCCGACTTCTACAACACGGAGAAGCGGTTGCAGGTCGCGGCGCGCACGTTGACGGTCCTCAACGAGAAGCTCGCGCCGATCAACCTCGAGGCGCAGGCGGTGCTGGTGCGCGCGGTCAGCTTCCGGCCCGAGTACGAGGTCCAGCTGCAGGCGATCCAGCTCAACGAGCAGAACAAGCTGCTCGACGGGGCCCGGCAGAAGGTCGCGCAGCAGCAGCAGGAGCTCGATAACTTCGAGCTGCAGACGACCGCGCTGGCCAACGCGCGCCAGCAGGAGTGGATCAAGAAGCAGGCCGACCTCGAGCGCGCGTATCAGGTCGGCTTCGTGGTCGACCCCAACGGCGACCGCGCGGTCGGGGCGGCCCGCCGCCAGCTGGCCGCGCTGCCCGAGGAGACGCGGAACAAGCTGCGCGAGGAGGCGGCGCGCGTGCTCGAGATCGACGACCCGGCCAAGATCACCGACGCGTATCTGCTGGGGATCCAGAACATCCAGGCCGAGACGCTCGAGTACAAGAGCCGCGTCAGCGCCGAGGCCGACGGCATCTCGGGCCGCCTCAAGGCCGAGGGCGAGGCTGACCTCGCGGCCGTGCGCGGTGACTTCGAGACCAAGATCAACGCGCTGCTCGGCAGCCCCGCCGGCCGGGCCTACGTGGCCTGGAAGACGGCCGAGAACGTGACCTTCGCCCAGGTGCTGACGTTCCAGAGCCGCGAGGGCATCCCCTCGGTGCTGCGCCTGCGCAACTTCGCGTTGCAGTTCATGGGCGGCAGCTGAGCTGGCCCGCGGGGCATGTCCGGGAGGACATGTCCTGCGGGACATACGTGGCTGTCCCCGGGGACAGCCTCAGGGGCTCGGCGCGGGCGGTCGCATGCGCAGGCCGGGGCTCGGCTTGGGCCGCGAGGCCGATGGCGTCGATGGCGTCGATGGCGTCGTGGCCGACGTCCCAGGCTTCGTCGTGCCGGGCTTGCCTGTGACCGGCGTTGTGATTGGTGTGCCTGCTGCGGGCGTGCCTGTCGGCGTGCCCGCGGCCGGTGTGGCGACCGGGGTGGGGGTCTTCAGGTGCAGCCGCGGGTCGGCGCTCGCGGGCGGCAGGCCGGCGGCCTCGGCCCGCAGGCGCGGGTCGATCGGGACCATCACCCGCAGGTCGCGGATCGCTCCGACCGCGTTGGGCTCGACCCGGACGACGCGCTCGGTTATCCGCTCGCCGGTCGGCTCGCGGACGATGATCGCGTAGTCGCCGGCCACGAACACGCCGCGCAGGCTGTAGTTGCCCTGCGCATCGGTGGTCGCGTGCGCGATCGAGGGGCCCGGCGCGTCGACGTCGAACACCGGTCCGGCGACGGGGTGGATCGTCACCGCGACCTCGGGCACGCCGGTGCCCGGGTCGCCGGGGCCGCCCTCGGCGAGCACCTTGCCGGCCAGGTGGGTCACCTTGGCCCCGTTGGCGT
>JAYUXQ010000905.1:0-8428 GCA_043752905.1 Nannocystis sp.
CGTGACCTCGCGAGCGGCGGCCCGGCGCGCCGTGGGTTTGCCCGCGCGCCCGATCGCCCCCACGTTGCCCGCCGATGACTACCCAGGAGCTCGACCGCACCGACCACGCGTGGCTCGCCAACCTCGTCCGCGAGCTGTTCCAGACCGAGAAGTCCGCCAAGGAGCACCCGCGCATCGAGGCCGAGCGCCTCGGTGACGTCGCGCCGGCCACGGTGCTGCTCGCGATCGCGGCCCACGCCGAGACGGCCCTCGCCGAGCTGCCGGCACTGGTCACCCGTCACAACCTCCCCAACAGCACCGGAGGCAAGCTGGTCGGCGCCGCGTTCTCGTCGCTGCGCGACCACTTCGTCGACCTGCTGCTCAGCTCCGAGAAGTCGTACCGCGGCACCTTGCTCGGCATGCGCCACGGCGTCGACCTCGTCGAGCTGATCCAGTACGTGTCGCGCGAGGAGGGTGACCTGGCGCTGTCGCAGTGGTGCGCGACCTGGCTCGAGAAGCGCCGTCCGCTGGTCGAGGCCGCCGCCGGCGAGCTGGCATGGTTCGCCGCCAACCCCGACCGCGCCCGCGAGGCCGCCAAGGACAACCCGCTCGCGCTCGGCCTCCAGGCCCTCGTCAACGGCTTCGAGCAGATCGCCGAAAAGGTCCGCCAGGCCATCCCGAAGCAGACCTGAGGGCCATTTGCTCCGCGCAGGGTCGTGGTCGTCGGACCGCGAGCCCAGATCCGCGGCCTCGCGCCCTGCGACCTCGCCATCGACGCCCGCCACGGCCGCCGCTTCTACTTCGCCAGCAACGAAGGCCCGCCCTCGAAAGGCGTCGCCCTGCTCGTCACCGGGCATACGCGCGTGCGGCTCACGCCCGGGGCTGCCAAACCCCGCCTGACGAACCTACCATCGTCCACGCCGATCATTTTTCGCTGATCCAGAGCACCTACACGCGCCGCTATCCACGTATCCCGGTGCTCGCCGTCCCGGTCGCCCGCACGTCGCGGCGATCGCCGGAAAAACGCCCGGTGCGCCTGTCGATGCCTCGCCCCACCGCCACACGCCGCGCCCGTTCGACGTTCATGCCGACCCTGCGGGTCTGGTGCGCCCCGCTCGGCGCGCTCGCGGCCGCGCTCCTGTCCTTTTGGACAGGTGGTGTCCACCTCGCCGCGCTCGCCGTGCTCGCCGCGCTGTATCTGGTGTCGATCCTGCGCGGCGGCCGGGCCCGCGACCCGCTCGGTCCGCTCGCAGGCTTCCTGGCGCCCACGATCGCCGTCGGCGTGCTGACCCTCGGCCCCCTCGGTGCGCTCGAGGGCCTGCTGTGGGGCGGCTTCGTGCGCCTGTTCCTGCTCGAGCAGACGCGCGGCTGACGGATCAATCTGGTCTTTTGGCCAGGTCCGTAAGCGCCGTGTCCGTCACCCGGAACACGTGCCAGCCATCGACGGCCTGGGCCCCGAGCGACCGATAGAACGCGATCGCCGGCTCGTTCCAGTCGAGCACCATCCACTCCATGCGCGCGCACCCGCGGGCCACGGCGATCGCAGCCAGCGCGATCAATAATTTTCGGCCGATGCCCCGCCCGCGCCGCGCCGGCTCGACGAACAGGTCCTCGAGGTACAGCCCGGCCCGCCCGCGCCACGTCGAGTAATTATGAAAGTACAGCGCGAAGCCGACGACCACGCCGTCGGCCTCCGCGAGCAGGCACTCGAAGGGCGGGCGCTCGCTGGCCAGCTGCGCCGCCAGCTCCGCACTCGTCACGACCACCGCGTCCGGCTCGCGCTCGTAGGTGGCGAGGGCCACGATCAAACGGTGGATCTCCGGGGCATCCTCGGGGGTCGCGGGTCGCAGTGCGATCGACATCGCGGGACTGTGGCACAGACCGCGTGTTAACTTCACGGGGTGCGTGCCGCCCTGATCGCCGTGCTCCTCGCCAGCGCCTGCGCCGGCCGCTACCCCGCACGCCCGGCCCCGACCCGGCCCGCGGTCGCCGGTCTCCCCGAGGTCCCGCGCCGCTGCCTGGTCGCCAACCACGTGCACACGATCGTCTCGGATCGCTACAGCCACGCACCGGGCCCGGCCAACCGCCCGTATGCCTACAGCCCGCAGGGCCTGCGCACCGCGATCGCCGAGTTCACCGCCGCGGGTGTCGACGCGATCGTCGTCACCGACCACAACGCCATCGACGCGATCTTCGATCCTGCGACCATCGCGGCCCCGATCGAGGTGATCGGCGGCATGGAGTGGACGACCCGCCGCGGCCACGCGCTCCTGATCGGCGTCGCCGCGACCGGCCCGACGGACGCGATCCTGCCGCCGCCATGGCGCGCCAACATCGGTCCTGCCGACTTCCGGGCCATGGTCGACACCACCCACGCACGCGGCGGCCTCGTGATCATTGCTCATCCGCGGGTCCCGTTTCGAACCTGGCCCGACGACACCTTCGGGGCCGACGGCGTCGAGGTGTGGGGCCTCGACAACGCTTTGATGCGCAACCCGGCCTCCCTGCGCTGGTGGCACGAGCGCCTCGTGCGAGGCGAGCTGCTGGTGGCGATCGCCGGCACCGACCTTCATCCCGGCGCCGGTATCCGCCGTCACCATCACCCGCTCAACTGGGTGTATGCGCCGCGCTGCGACGAGCCTGCGATCCTCGCTGCGATCGCCGCGGGTCACCTGCTGCTGGTCCGCCGCCGCGACACACCCGTCGTCGTGCTCGGCGCCGAGACCGGTGGCACCGTCGACTTCGCCGACGCCCGCGAGGGCGACACCCTGCGCGCCGGCAGCCTCGACATGCAGGTCCGCGTGATCGACGGCGCTGGCGCCCGGCTCCGCGTGATCGGCCGCGCGGGCGTGCTGCTCGATCGCAAGATCGACGCCCCCGACCGCAGCCTGCGCCTGCACCTCGCGGCCCGCCCCGGCGACTTCGTGCGCGCCGAGCTGCGCCGCGGTACCCGCCTGCTCGCGCTCGGCAACCCGCTGTACATCCGATGAAACGGCGAGCCGATGATTAAATCGACCAGGCCGATTAAATGCGAACGCCGGCAGGGGTCCCCCGCCGGCGTCGCTTCACTTCAGGATCCCGGGTCGCTCAGCTGGCGGCCTTGGGGGCGGCCGCCGGAGCCGCGGCGAGGCCGGCCTGGATCTCCTTGACCATGTTGAGGTGCGCCTCGACGGCGGTGCGCGTCGTGGTCAGCTCGGCCTTGAGGTCCGGGTTCTGGACGCCCGGCATCATCTGGGTGTCGATCGCGGTCAGCACGGTGGTGTGCATCTCGACCTGGGCGTCGATGTACGCCTTCTCGAAGGCGGCGCCCTTCTCGAAGCCCTTGAGGGTCTCGACGCGGGACTTGGCGTCCGCGGCGAGGCGGGTGCTCATGTCGCTGTCCTTGGCCTCGATCTTGGCCTTCTTGATCAGGGACGCCTGACGCTTGTTGGCGGCGGTGTGGTCCTTGACCATCATGGCGGCGAACTCCTTGACCTTCTTGTCCTTCGCGTGGGTCTTGGCGAGCTTGGAGGTCTCGATCTCACCGTCGTTGGCGGCCTTGACCACCGCGGCGATCTCGGCGTCGGCCATCGGGGGCGGCGGCGGCGGAGCGGCGGGCGTCGCAGCGGCGTCGCCACCGGCCGCGTCACCGGCAGCGGCGTCGGTCGGCGCCGGATCGACGGGCGCCGTGTCGGCGGGCGCCGGGGTCGTCACGGCCGGCTCGGGCGGCGCGGTGTCCGAATTATCTTTCTTGCAGCCCCCGGTGAGCAGGGTGCCGATCGAGAGGGCGAGCAAAATGGACTTGGTCACGTGCATGGCGCCCTTCGTGACCGCAATCGGGCTCGCGCGCCATGCCCGGCGGCCACGCCGCGGGCCCTGGAACGCCGCGAAAACGGGTCCACGCACCCTCCTGCGCGGACGGGCGTGAGTGATACACGACCCCTGACACGCAGCGCGCCGATAAACCAAACGTGACAGCGGGTGTCGCACAAGAGTGCGCAACTCCCACGCTGCGGCCTCCAGACAGCACCTGGGGGGCTTTATACCCACACACAAACCGGGGTCGGTCCCGGCTCCCGTAAACGTGAGACCGACCCGGACGTGCCCGGGTTTCAGGTCTTCCCGTGTGGCGCCGATGCGGGCTCGGCCGGGTCCGGTGCCTCGCCACGAAATCGTTTCTGCCGGATGTCGCCGCCGTGGCTACGCGCATAGACCTGCGTGATCTCGGCGCCGAACAGGACGATGACCGACGAGTAGAACACCCACACCATCAGGCCGATCACCGAGCCCGCGACACCGTACGCCGAGGCCACGCCGGCGCGGCCGATGTAGATGCCGATCAGGAACCGACCGAGCGTGAACAGGATCGAGGTGATGACAGCGCCGACGCCGACGTCGCGCCAGCGAATGTCGGCATTCGGCAGGATCTTGTACAGCATCGCGAACAGGCCGGTCATCAGCACCAGCGGCACGCCGATGTCGGCGGCGCGCCAGACCCAGGCGAGCGAGTCGACCGTGTGGTTGGAGAGCGCCGTGATGACCGAGCCGGCGACCAGCGACGCGATCACGGCGGTACCGAGCAACAGGATGAACAACAGGCTCACGAAGCGCGCCCGCAGCATCGCGAACCATGCCCGCTTGGACGCCTTGACGGCCCAGATCTTGTCGAGCGACGCCTGCAACTGACCGAGCGCCGTGGTCGCGCCGACGATCACGCCGACGACCGCGATCACGGCGGACACGAATCCCGAGCCCTCCTTTTTGGCCTGCGCGAGCACGTCCTGGGCCAGCTGCGCCGCCGGCTGCCCGATCGCCATCTGCAGCTTGGCGAGCACCTCGCCGCGCGCGGCCTCCTCGCCGTACACCAGCCCGGCCACCGACACGATCATCAGCAGCAGCGGCGCGAGCGACAGCAAGGTGCTATAGGACAGCGCCCCCGCGAGGGTGAACGGATCCTCGTCGATGAATTCCTGGATCGTCGCCTTGACGAGCTGAAAGAGCTTGCGCATGCCGTCTCCTCTGGTCCCCCGATGGCCAGCGTGGGCCGCTTCACGCACACCGTCGAGCGCGGGCCCGCGAACGACGTGCGCCAGATGGCACCCACACGCGGATCCGAAGCCCTCGACGCGCCTGCGTCGGCCTCCGTCGCGAACGCGCGCCGCCTGCGCTGGGCCGCGAGCAGGTCTTCGCCGGCTGCCGCCGCGGACCCCTGGACCGTGGTCAGCCCGCGAGCTCCGCCGCCAGCAGGCCGTGGATCCACTGCGCGGCCGGGTGCGGGCGGTCGCAGAGCGCCGCGATCGTGGCCCGCAGCAGGCCCTGTGAGTGGGTCCGCAGCGCCGCGGCGCGGGCCACGTCATGCGCGGCGTACACGTCGTCGCCGTCGATCTCGACGCCGTGCCCGGCACACAGCCAGCGGATCGCCGCCACCGCCAGTTCACCCGCGAGCCCGGGGTCGGCCTCCAGCAGCGCCGCTGCGTGGCGCGTCAGGGTGCGCGGGTCGCAAGGCGAGCGGCTCGCGATCTCGGCGGCGAGCGCATGAAACCGCAGCGCGCTGGCCGTGGCGAACCATCGACCCTCGTTGCCCGGGCTCGCGGCGATCAGGTCCCCCAGCAGCTCACTCGCGGTCCGTTCGGGGTAGGCCCGGCGTAACGCCTCGAAGGTCTGTCGACAATTCTGGCGCGCCTGCGCGACCGCGGCGAAGCGACGGTAGGCCGCGTCGCGCTGGCCCGCGGCGAGCAGCACCGCCTCGCACACGCGGGCGATGTCCTGCGCGTGGCGGTGCCCGAGCGGGTTCGAGGCCTCCGCGTAGGCGATCGCCGCGTCGACGCGACCGAGGGCCGCGAGCGCGTACACGCCAAACTGTCGCTCGGGCCACACGGCGATCGCCCGGCTCGCCAGCGACTCGAGCGCCTGCGCGTGCCGGCCCGCGGCGACCTGGCTCGCGAGACAGGCGATCGACCCGGCCGAGCCGATGCCGGCGTCGTCGACATCCACCGATCCCAACCGTTCGGCCCAGCTCGCCGCGCGCACGGCCCCGGCGCACAGGGAGCCCCAGTGCTCGGCGAGGCGACGCAGGTGCCCTGCCTCGTCGCGGGTGAGCGCGACCCACAGCCGCGCGAGCCAGGCGTCTCGCAGGGCCGGCCCGGCCGGGGCCCGGGCGAGCAGCGGCGCGACCACGTCGAGGGTGCGGGTCGCGGCCGCGGCGAGCGTACCGATCGGGTCCTCGACCGGCGCGAGCGCGGGGCCAAGGTGTTCACACAGGAGCACCGCCCCCTCGCCTGCTGCCAACGGGTCGCGTCGCGCCGCCCGCCGCAGCTCGCCGAGCGCGCGGTGCAAGCCGATCGCCAGCTCGCCCGGGGTCGCGGACGGCCCGGGTCGCAGGCGGCCCATGAAGGCCCAGGAGCGCGGCGCGGGGTCCATACGGCCACGCTAGCACGTCGGGACGGATCCGCGCGAGCACAGCGCCGCGGTCGTGGTCACCTGTCCTGATGGACAGGTCGTATTGCACGCGAGGTGGTGCGTTAGCTCGCGCGACAAGAAGCTTGACCCGGGCGGCGCCCCGGACCTTAGTCTGTGGCCCTTGCCGCTCCCGCTCGCCGCGCTCGCGCTCACCATGGTCATGGTCATGGTCACCGTCACGGCGCCCGCCGGTTCGGACTGTCGCGGCCCGCTGACCGCGTCGGCCGCGGTCCGATGCGCCCTCGCGGCGAGCCCGGCGGTGCGCGTCGCCGAGGCCGCGGTCGAGGCCGCGGCCGGTCGCCAGGACACCGCGCGCACGATCCTCCCGAGCAACCCCGGCGCCGAGGTGACGCTCGCCCACCGTCGCGGCCTGTGGACCGGCGATCGTGACATCAATATCTACGGCCGGATCACCCAGGAGCTCGAGATCGCCGGGCAACGCGGCAAGCGACGTCTCGTCGCCGACGCCGATCGCACCGCACAACAGCGCCGCGTCGACGCCGTGCGCCGCGAGGTCGCGGCCGAGGTCCTGCGCGTACACGTCGAGGCCCTCTCCGCGCGCGAACAACGAGCGATGGCCCGGCGCATGATGACCGCCGCCGACGCCCTCGCCGCGCTCGCCCGCGAGGGTGAGAAGGCCGGCCTCGCCTCCGGCCTCGCGCTCGACCTCGCCGCCGTCACCGTCGTGCGCCTGCAACAGCAGGGCATCGAGGCCGAGCGCCGCATCTTCGCCGCGCACGCGATGCTCGCCAGCCTGGTCGGCCAGGACCCCGCCAGCCCCGAGATCGAGGCCGCCGGCGAGCTCGCGCCGCTGCCTGTCCCCGAGGACATCCCGGCGCTCGTCGAGGGCGCCCTGGCGTCGCGCGCCGAGCTCGAGGTCGCCAGGGCGGAGCGCGAGCAGCACCTGCGCCAGGCCGAGCTGTGGAAGCGCATGCGCGCGCCCAACCCCTCGCTGGTGCTGTTCGCCCAGCGCGACGGCTTCAATGAGCGCGTCCTCGGCGGTGGCCTGTCGATCCCGATCGTGCTGCCGAGCCCGCTCGGCCGCAGCAACCGCGGCCAGATCGCCGAGAGCCGCGCGCTCGCCCGCCAGGCCGAGGCCGACATCGATCGCCTGCGCAGGGATGTCCGCGCCGAGGTCGTCGTCGCCGCCGGCAACCTCCGGGCCCGCCGCGCCGAGCTGGCCCTGTTCGACCCCGAACGCATCGCCCGCGCCGAGCGCCACGTCACCGCCCTTGGCGAGGAGATGGCCGCCGGACGCATGTCGATCCGCGAGGCCGCCGTCCTGCAACAGACCTTTTTGGAACTGCTCGCCGCCCACCTCGAGGCCCGCCGCACCCTCGCCCTCGCCGCCGTCGAGCTCGCCCGCGTCGCCGGCCGGCTCCCCGGAGGGCTCCCGTGACCTGGCCGCTTCGCCATGTCCTTTCGGACCTGTCCCCCGGGACAGCTGCGACGTCCCCCGGTGCGCCCGTGACCTGGGCGCTCCGCCATGTCCTGCTCGCCCTGTCTCTCGGGACAGCCTGCGCCCCGCCGCCCCGGCAGGCGGACGAGCACGCCGAGCACGCCGGGCACGCCGACGAGGCCGAGCATGCCGGGGCCCCGCACGCCGACGAGCCGGCCCACGAGGCGCCGCCTCGCCGCGTCCGCCTGACCCCACAGGTGCTCGCCGACGCCGGCATCGCCGACGAGCCGGTGCGCCGCGAGCCCTTGACCGAGACGATCCAGGTCGTCGGCGAGCTCTCGGCCGACCCCGAGCGCACCGCCCAGATCGCCGCCCGCGTGGCCGGCACGCTCGAGGCCGTGCACTTCGTCGAGGGCGACGAGGTCAAGGCCAACCAGGTGCTCGCCACGATCCGCGCCCCCGGCCTCGGAGGTCTGCGCGCCGACGTCGCCAGCCTGCAAGCCCGCGCCGCCTCGGCCCGCAGCAACCGCGACCGCCTCGACGCGCTCTCAAGCCGCGGCATGGCATCGCAGCAGGAGCTCGCGGCCGCCCGCGCCGAGGCCGCCGCGCTCG
>JAYUXQ010000906.1:0-3422 GCA_043752905.1 Nannocystis sp.
GAGGTTGCGAGCACGACGCCGGTCTCCGGGGAGGTCAGCAGCGACTGGAAGTCGCCGGCGCGGGCCTGGAAGGCGGCGAGGACGGTGGAGAAGTCACGCAGGAAGGCGCCGAGCTCGGTGAGGAAGGAGCTGCCGGCGAGCGACGAGAGGGTGCGCAGGACCAGGCTGTTGCCGATGCCGAGCAGGCGGGCGCCGAAGCGACCACCGCCGGTGAGGAGGCGGGCGGCGGGGTTGGTGGCGAGCTCGTGGATGCGTTCGGGGGCGCTGAGGAAGTCGATCGCGTTGGCGGTCGGGGGGGTGTCGAGGACGATGAGGTCGTAGCTGCGCGCGGCGTGCAGCATCTGCAGCTTGGCCATCGCCGCGTACTCGAGCGCGCCGCCGAGGTTGCGGGCCATCGCCGTGTAGATCGGGTTGTGGAGGATCGCCTCGGCGGCGGTCGCGTCGGCCGCGTAGGTGCGGACCAGCTCGGCGAATACCTGCTCGGTCGCCAGCCACAGGGCGTCCAGACTCCCCCCCGGATGGGCGTCGGTTCCGCCCGGCGGGAGGGGCACGAGCTGGGGGATCCCCGCGTCCATGCCGGCGCTGGCCTCCGCGGAGAAGCCGAGCGCCTGGGCCAGCCGGCGCGAGGGGTCGATCGTGACGACCAGCACCTTGCGGCCGCGCTGGGCCGAGCCGAGGGCCAGGGCGGCCGCGCAGGTGGTTTTGCCCACGCCGCCTGGCCCGACACACAGGACGACCCGGCGGGCAGCGGCGAAGGCCAGGGGATCGGTCGTGGACAGGGTCGTGGACATCGGTCTACTCTCCGCGGCCATGAGCCGTGGCTACCCGGACGTGCGAGGGGATTTTGTCGTCCGTGTGGGCGAGCGGGTGCATAGGGTCCGTGTCGAGGGTGAGCGGGTCGAGGTCGACGGCGTCGCCGTGACCGTGATCCCCACCGCTGGCGCGCGCACGCTGGTGCGTGATTGCGAGGGACCCGGGCAGAGAGTGGTCAGCCTCGACGGTCAGGCCTTCGCGGGCGCGGCGAGCATCGGCGGCGTGGCGACGAACATCGAGGTGCGTACGGCCCAGGCCGCGGCGCTGGCGGAGGCGGTCGCTGGCGGCCCCGGGGGACGCGCGGCCGGCTCGCAGCTCAAGGCGCCGATGCCCGGTCGCGTGGTCAAGGTGCTGATCGAGGTCGGCGACCGGGTCGAGCGCGGCGCACCGATCATCATCGTCGAGGCGATGAAGATGGAGAACGAGATGCACGCGCCCGCGTCGGGCACGGTCCTGAAGGTGCACGTGGTCGAGGGCGCGACGGTCGACGCCAGGCAATTGCTGGTCGAGATCGAGCTCGGCTAAACCTGGTCGAAGGGACATGTGCATCACATGTCCGTGAGTACAGGTCGTTCGAGGCCCGCGAGCAGCTGCTCGAGGTCCGGCAGGCCGGCGAAGCCCTGGAAGCGCCACGGGAGGGCGAGCACGGGCGCGGGGCCGCGGGCGGTCGCGGTGCTGGAGGTGCGCAGGCCGGTCTCGGCCGCGAGCCACGCGGTGACGCTCTCGCGCTGGCGGCGGGCCTGCCGGGCGACGACGGTGGTGGCGGCGAGCACCCGGGCGGCGGCGGGGTCGGTGGTCGAGTCTGGAGGCGAGTCCGGGGCGAGCTCGGGGAGTCCGGTGGGCCAGAGGCCGTTGACGACGACGGCCCCGATGCCGACGTGAAGCTCCTCACGGAGCGAGGTGGCCATCTCGCCGAGCTCGGTGAGCGGCCAGCGGTCGGGGAGGCCGACGAGCACGGCCTGCACTTTGCTCGGGTCCTCGAGGCTGTCTTGCATGAGCCGGGCCTCGCGCGGCAGCGGTCCGACGGTGAGGGTGCGAAGGATCGCCTGCGGGATGCCGAGGGTGTAGCGCAGGTGGCCGGTGGCGGGGCCGTCGAACACGATCGCGTCGAAGCTGCGGGCGCGGATCGCCTCGTGCCACACCTTGCCGAGGATCGCGAAGTCGTCGAGCCCCGGGATCGTGCGCAGGAGGCGGCGCATGGGCCCGTTGTCGAAGACGGCGCTGGCGACCCGCTCGCTGTGCAGCATCAGCGCCCCGTACTCGCGGATCGCCACGTGGGGCACGACGCGCTGGACGTAAAGGCCGCGCGAGGCGGCGACCGGGGTGTCCGAGAGGGTCGGCAGGCCGAGCATCCAGGCCAGGCGGTCGTCCTGGCCGACGGTGGCGACCAGCACGCGGCGGCCACGCCGGGCGAGCGCGAGGCCCAGGAGGGCGGCCACGGTGGTGCGCCCGACGCCGCCCTTGCCGCTGACGATCAGCATCCGCCGCGTTGCGAGGGCGTCGAAGACCGACTCCGGGCTGCGGCTGGCATCCATGCTGGGGGCGAAGCCTCGCATGGATGTGCGGGCGGTGCCACCGTGGCGTCACGTCGGCGGGGTCTTGACCGGACCGCTCCGGGCTCTCATTCTCCCCGGCCACGGGCCCACGGGCTCGACGGGCTCGCCGGGCGTTTGCGCTCACGCATGCGAGGCTCCGGGGAAGCGAAGAGGGTCGTGGCGGTCGAGATCAAGAGCAGGAACGAGATCGAGAAGATGCGGGCGACCTGTCGCCTCGCTGCGTCGGTGCTGGACTTCATCGAGCCGCACGTGGTCCCCGGCGTGACCACCCTCGAGCTCGATCGCCTGTGCCACGACTTCATCGTGAAGCACGGCGCGTACCCGTCGCCGCTCAACTACAAGGGGTACCCGAAGTCGATCTGCACCTCGATCAACGAGGTCATCTGTCACGGGATCCCGGCCGAGCGGGCGCTCAAGGCCGGCGACATCATCAACCTCGACATCACGACCACGCTCGACGGCTACTTCGGCGACTGCTCCGACATGTACATCGTCGGCGGCGCGACGACGCCGGAGGCGAAGAAGCTGATCGACGTCACGCGCGAGAGCCTGTGGCTCGGCATCGCCGAGGTCGCGCCGGGCAAACACATCGGTGACATCGGCGCGGCGATCTCCGAGTTCGCCGGCAAGCAACACGGCTACGGCGTGGTCGAGGCGTTCTGCGGCCACGGCATCGGCCGCGAGTTCCACATGGCGCCGCAGGTGTCCCACGTCGGCAAGCGCGGCGTCGGCATGCGCATGAAGCCCGGCATGACCTTCACGATCGAGCCGATGATCAACATCGGCACCAAGCACTGCGACGTACTCAAGGACGGCTGGACCGCCGTCACCCAGGACAAGAAGTGGAGCGCCCAGGCCGAGCACACCATCCTCGTCACCGAGCATGGCTACGAGGTGCTGACCCTGCGCGACCGCGGCTGGCTGCCGAACTGGGCCCGCAAGGCCAGCTGAGAGCCGCTCCGCGACGGCCGTTCGGGGCGCGGCGCACCGGTGTCCCGGGCGCGTCCGCGCGGGCGCCGACCTGGACATCGGCGGTTTTCCTCTGAAACACTG
>JAYUXQ010000907.1:0-3421 GCA_043752905.1 Nannocystis sp.
TTGTCGCGGTGTACGAACAACAGCGTGGTGAACACCACCGTCGAGGCCGCGAAGATCCCCGTCGCAATGAAGCCGGCCGTGGCAGCGGTCGCCAGCCCGTCGGCCTTGTTGCAGATCTTCGCCATCTCCCCGTTCTTGACCCCGCCGGACACCTGCGAGCGAGCCTCCGCGCACAGGTCGTTCTTCGAATAGGGGTTGATGTCGTTGCCGGGGTTGTCATCCATCGGGCTGCGATTGGCCGCGTCGACGAGGTCCTTCTTGAGCTTGCCGCCCGGGCGAATGACCATATACGTCCCGATCGCCACGCCGAGCGACACCACCGTCAGCGCCGCGGAGGCGGCCAGGCCGGCCTTTTTCCACTTCGCGGCGTCGTGACGGCCCCACACCAGCTTGCTCTTCTCATCCCTGGGCGCCTCGACCACCGGCTCCGAGTCCGGCTCCGCCACCGCCTTGGCCTCCGGGCCGAGCACCTGCGTGACGATGTCCTTCGCGGTCGTGCGCACGTTCGCGTCGCTGACCGCGTCGGCGCTCAGCTCCGTGTTCACCGACTGCGACACCGTCGAGCTGCCGACCTCCATCACGCTCAGCTTGAGCGCGAAGGCCCCCGTCTTGGTCTTCGCCAGCGACCCGTAGATCATGCTGTCGAGGCCCAGCGTCTTGCCGCCGCTGCTCAGGCACGCCAGCGAGGGCGGCTCGTCGCAGCCCATCGTCAGCTTGAGCTCCGCCAGCGACATCTCGCGGCCGCCACCGACCCCACGCGCCGCGAACTCGGCCGCGAGCGCCTTGCTCAGCGCCGTCGCACGGGCCGTGTCGTCGCCCTCGAGCGTCAACACCGATGCCTTCCCCGCTGGCGGACCTGCGGCCTGGGCCGGGTTCACCCAGCCCGTCAACAGAGCCAGCGCCGTCACGCCGGCGAGCAGGGACGAGGACGGACGGCGGCTCGGCTTCGACTGCTTCGACGGCTTCGACATGGTCGACGCAACGTTCGCACGCCCCGCGGTCCCGCGAAAGGGGGCACCACAAAACGCGGCGCGCTCCCCCGAAACCTCCGCGGCTCCCCGACGCGTCGCCCCTGGCCCCCGGCGGTGCGTTCGCGGACCGGCCCCTGTACCATCGCGGCGCGTGGACGCCGTTGCACCGACCCCGGGCCCGCCCCCCGGCCCGCCCCTGGCCCCGCTGCGCCTGCGCCACAGCCTCGCGGCCCGCATCATCGCGCTCGTCGTCCTCGTCCTGGTCGCCACCGGCGGCGCCTCCTATCTCATCGTCGCCCAGCTACGCGCCCTCCAGGCCAGCTTTGACCTCCTGACGATCGTCTACGTCAAGTTCAACAAGGACCTCACCGTCGCCTACCGCCAGTCGACCCGCGTCGCCTCACGCATCGAATTCATGACGGAGCGCCGCGGCGAGGCCGACCGACCGCTCGGCCCCGCCGAGGAGGCCAACTTCATCGAGGCCCTCGAGGAGCGCCTGCTGCAGGTCCAGCGCGCCCGCTCCGTGCTCGACGACGCCTTCGCCAACCTCGACCGCGTCGGCGGCCAGGAGTCCCTGGGCCCGCTGCGCAACCTCCACAACGCCCTCGCCAGGCTCGAGGAGCAGGTCGTCCAGGCCACCACCGCCGCCCCCGCCGACGTGATCGGCGACGTCCGCAGCCAAAACGCCATCAACGAGTCGTTTCGCCGCCTCGACGACCAGGTCAGCCGCGACGTCGTCGAGCTCGGCAACAAGGTGCGCGATACCGAACGCGACACCGAGCGCATGATCGTCCTGCTGACCCTGGTAATCGCCCTGCTCGGCACGATCGCCGCGCTCGGCGTCGTCTGGACCGTGCGCCCGCTGCGGCGCCTCGCGCTCGGCGTCCGCGAGCTCGGCCGCGGCGACTGGGCCCAGCGCGTCCTCGTCGACAGCCCGACCCGCGGCGACGAGGTCAGCCAGCTCGCCCGCGAGTTCAACCAGATGGCCGCCGCCCTGCAGGAGCGCGAGCGCCGGCTGATCTTCGGCGAGCGCCTCGCCGCCGTCGGCCAGCTCGCCGCCCAGGTCACCCACGAGATCCGCAACCCGCTGTCGAGCGTCGCCCTCAACGTCGAGCTGCTCGCCGACGAGATCGCCGCCACCTCCCCCGAGGCCCACCAGCTCCTCGGCAAGATCACCCAGGAGATCGACCGCCTCACCTCGATCACCGAGGACTACCTCGGCTTCGTCCGCCGCAAGAACCCCGAGCGCGTCCGCCTCGACCTCGGCGCCGAGCTCCAGAGCCTCCTCGACTTCATGGCCGAGGAATTGGCCGCGGCCGGCATCCGCGTCGTCCGCCAGCTGCGGCCCGCCTGGGTCCTCGGCGACGCCGGCCAGCTGCGGCAAGCCTTCATGAACCTGCTGCGCAACGCCCGGGAGGCCCTCGCCGACGGCCCCCCACCCCCGCAGAACCCGATCGGCGACCTGCTCGACGAAGAAGACCGTGAGCCCACGCCCGGCGATCTGCCACCAGAACGCGCTCGGCCCGCGGACGTCCCGGACGCCCGGAGCCCCTGTGTCACTGTCCGCGTCGAGCGGGTCGGCGACCGCGTCCGCGCCCTCGTCGCCGACAACGGCCCCGGCCTGGCCGTCGCCGCCGACGAGGCCGAGCACATCTTCGAGGCCTTCTTCACCCGCAAGCCGCAGGGCACCGGCCTCGGCCTCTCGATCGTCCAGCAGATCGTCCAGGACCACGAGGGCGAGGTCCGCGTGGCCTCCACCGGCCCGGGCGGCACCGAGTTCGAGATCGTGCTTCCGGCTTGCGATCCCCCAGCCGCCTCCGTATCCTCGCCAGGCCTCCCATGACCTCGTCCCGCGCCAGACTCCTCTCCCACCCCGTCGGGTTCATGCTGGTGTCGCTGTTCGCCTCCGCCGGCTGCAACTTCATCCTCAACCCGGCCAACTCGGACGACGTCATCCGCTGCAAGAACACCACAGAGTGTGAAAAAGAGGAGTTCTTCATCACCGAGCTCCGCAAGGAGCGGACCGACGCCGCCTGCGGCGCCCCCGGCGGCGGCGGCAGCTTCACGACCTCCAAAACGAATCAGGTCTGCTCGCTCGTCGACAAGGCCAGCGTCTCCTGCGGCACCGAGGCCCTGCCCGTCAGCGGATTCGCCGACGCCGTCGACGACGCGATCATGAACGACGACGTGTACGCCCCCTGCGTCGGCGAAAAGAACGGCACCCTCGGCTGCGCCCCGCTCAACAACGGCACCTGCGCCGCCGGCCTGACCCCCAACGAATTCGCCACCTGCGACGACGGCAAGGGCCACCCGCTGATCGAGGCCAGCGCCACCCTCAAGCTCCAGGACGTCAAGGACCAGCACTGCCGCTCGTACTTTTGCGACGACAGCTTTGTCTGCAACAGCAAGACCAGCAAGTGCGTCCGCTGCGACGACAGCCTCGGCGCCGA
>JAYUXQ010000908.1:0-3411 GCA_043752905.1 Nannocystis sp.
GGCAGCTGCAGGCCCTGGCTGAGCACCCCGACGAAGTCGTCGGGCTCGACGAGGTCGGGGTAATACACGTCGCCCTCGCGCAGCTCGACGGTCTCGGCGAGGATCGCCAGCGACTCGCTGTCGCCCGGCCGCTGGATCTGCACCGCCCGCATCGACACCGCCGCGACCGTCGCGTCCTCGGCCAGCGGATCGCCGACGCGGTACTGCCGGATCACGCCGGTGTCGTCGTTGCGGATCGTCGCCATCCCGTCCCCCGGATCCGCGGCGCGCTGGGTGGCCAGCAGCGTCAGCGGCAGCTCGGTCGGCGGCAGCGCGAGGATCGGGTCGGGCACCGGCTTGACCTCGGCGATCCCGGCGTCGCGGTCGACCTGCCCCTCCTCGGTGTTCTCCTCCTCGACGGTCCCGGTCGCTACCTGTCCCGAAGGACCGGTGCTCTCCTCGACCGGCGGCTCGCTGCACGCGGCGACGGCCAGGGCGAGACCGGCGAGCGAGCAAGCGAGCGAGCGAGCGAGGCGCATGGCAGCAGGCGTGCCCGCAAGATGCAGGCCAGCGCAGCGTGACCGCAAGTGCTTGATCCCGCATCCCCGGTGTTCGGGGCGCCGGACAAACTGGCACGGCGCGCAGGCCACCGCTGCCGCATCGTCACCGGTGCACTCTCGCGCCTGCACCCGCAAGACGCGCCCGACCGCACCCGGGGACCGGCACGATCAGTCGCAGGTGGTCCCGTCGGTCAGGCACTTTGAGAAGTTGCAGCTGCAGCGCACCTGACCGGACGGCATCTGCGTGGTCCAGCCGTCCTTGAAGCAGTCGCCGAAGTTACAGGTCGTGCGCGCCGAGGCGCCGTCCGGGAGCCGGGTCTCCCAGCCATCCTTGGGGCAGTTGCTAAAGTTGCAGGTCGTGCGCGCGCTGCTGCCGTCGCTGTAGCGGGTCTCCCAGCCGTCTTTCATACAGTCGCCGAAGTTACAGGTCGTGCGGACCTCGCTGCCGTCGGGCAGGCGCGCGGTCCAGCCGTCCTTGAGGCAATTGCCGAAGTTGCACGCCACGCGCACCTCGCCGGCCGCGGTGTTGGCGGTCCAGCCGTCCTTGAGGCAGTTGCCGAAGTTGCAGCGACCGGCGGCGAACACCGCCGCGATCGCCCGGGCCGCGCCGGCCTTGCCCGACTTCTCCGCCTCCTTCTCGGCCTCGGCCTGCGCGCGTGCGGCATCGGCCTCGGCGCGCACGCGGGCCTCGTCGGCCTTGCGCAGCGCGACCAGGTCGGCCTTGATCGTCGGCCACCGGAGCTGCTTGCTGTCGCCACCGGCGCGCGCGAGGCACAGGCCGACGAAGTCCGGGACGTTCGCGGCGGGCACCGCCGGCCGTACCTTCGGACACACGCGCAGCACCGCGGCGTCGGTCTCGGGCGTGCCCGGCAGCGCAACCAGGACGGCGAACACCTGGGCGCTCGGGGTCGCCTGCTCGAGATACCCGAGCGCCTCGGCATGCAGCGCCGGCATGTCGAGCTTGCCGTCTCGCGCGGCCGGGCTGTCCTTCGTCGACGCGACCCGCTCGGCGAAGTGGATCGCCTTCGCGCCGTCGGCCCCGAGGTCGCGCTTGCATGCGGCCGCACCAGCGGCGCACGGCGCGTTGATCTCGGCGCGCAGCGCCTCGATGTCACGCATCGCCTGCTCGTCGCGGGCCTGCTGCGCCGCCACGTCCTGTTTGGCCGCGAGCCGGCTGTCCTCCGCCGCCGTCGCGCGACCGGCCTCGGCCTCGCGGGCCTGCGCCTCCTCGGCCTCGCGTCGCTTCGCGGGCGTGTCGATGTTGAACTTGAAGAACGAACAGCCGGCCATCAGCGCGGACATCAACAACAGCGAACGGGTCGTCATGACCGCGCGGACGCTAGCGCGGTCACGCGCCTGGCACAAGCCGCCCGCATATACCTGCTCGCGTCAGTCGAGCCCCGCCTTGCCGAGGGACCCGTACGCCTTCGTCCCGCCCGGCGACGGCGGCGAGCGCGCCTTGAGCCGCTTGCGCACGCCCTGGATCGCCTGGGCGCGCCCCGTCATCATCAGGCTCGCGCCAGGCAGGCGCGAGTTTAGCCCAGAAGCGAGCTACTGCGGCTCGATCCCGCAGGACCGGACATCGTTCGGCACGCAGCCCTCGCAGTCCCACAGCCAGCGGTCGACGACCGCCGTCGTGTCGTAGGTCGAGTCGCCCATGTCGAAGATCGCAAACGCCAGACCAAAGGTCTCGCCCGGCTGCACCCCGCCGGTCGCCCGATACCAGCCGGTCGCGCCGCCGTCCTTGCTGTGACCCGTGCCGGCCAGCTGCGGCGCCTCGCCGACGCAGTTCGGGTCGAACAGGTTGCACTCGCCCTGATAATCGATCGGCCACAGCGCGGTGACCGTGAGCGGCTGGCCGTCGATGAAGGTGACGTTGCCCGTGTACTTCTCGGACGACTGCCAGACCACGAAGATGTCGTTGAACGGCGTGTCGATCCACTCCGGGAACTCGGCCGAGAAGAACGCGAAGTCGAAGCTGTAGCCGTTCGCGTCGGCGATGTCGCCGGCCATCAGCGACGGCGCCGTCAGCTCGAAGCGCAGCCACAGCCGGTCGTTCGGGTCGCCGCCGCCGAGCTCCCACTGCGCCGCCAGCGTGTTGCTGCAATCTCCCTTCCCATCACAATCCTTGAAACCCTGCGGGTCTGGACTGCCCTGCGCCGGGCTCATCGGCGGCGGCATCGCGTCCTCGTCCCAGTTGCCGTCGCCGACGTCGTTGTAGACCTCGCCGGCCGGCACGATGACGACGCCGTCCGCGTCCGGCTTGGGCAACAGGCCCGAGCTGAGCAGCAAGATCTTGTCACCCTCGCGCGCCGACCAGAACGGCTCCTGCGTGTCAGGGTCGACGAACGTGCCGTAGGCCCGCGCGACCTGCCACGGCCGGCGCCCATCTTGCTCCGGCGCCGCCACGAACTCGATCTTGTCGACCGCGACCGCGTTGGTCTTGTCGACCCACGGCGCCCCGAGCACCGCGCAGTTGAGCCCGATCGCGTGCAGCGGGTCGTCCGAGACGTCATCGCAGGGCGCGTGCATCAGCGCCAGCGGACACAGCGGCGCCTCGCCGGTCGACCCCTCGCCCTCGCCCGTCTCCCCCGTACTCCCGCCCTCGGTCGCCGCCGTGCTCGCCTCCGTGGTCCCGGCCGTCGCACCCGAGTCCGCCGTCGTCGCACCACCCGTCCCCGTGGGATCACGACCTGTGCTCCCCTGCGATCCCGTCGGATCCTCGCCGGTGCTGCCGACGTCCGTGCTCGCCACCGTCGTCACGGGCCCCGTCCCCGGACCGGAGGTCGGAGCGTCGCTCGTCCCCTCACCCGTGCTCGCGCTGCCCGTCTCGCCTGGCGTGCCCCCGGTCGCGCCGCCATCGTCGCCGCAG
>JAYUXQ010000909.1:0-8393 GCA_043752905.1 Nannocystis sp.
GTCGAGCTGGTGGCCCGCTGGGGCGAGGATCCGGAGGCCCGCGCCGAGGCGTGTCGCGTGGGCCTCGGCCGCCTGGTGCAGCGCTACGAGGCGCGCCTCGAGTACGCGCCGGACTGGCGTGGTCGCGTGCGCTGAGCCAGTGCAGGTCGTCGGCGGAGGTCCGGGGTTCACTCGCGCAGCTCGTGCAGCAGCTGGCGGCAACGCAGGCGCCGCAGGTCGTCGGCCGCGGGGTGCCCGGTGTACGCGGTGAGCATGGCGCGAGCCTCGGCGCCGCGGGCCCGATCCGTGAGCTGGGCGAGCAGCGTGCCGAGGTTGAACAGCAGCTCGGGCGGCAGGCGATCGATCGGGTCGCCGGTCTTCCAGCCATGCGCGGCGGCGGCGATGCGGTAGCCCGCCTCGGCGCCGGCCGGGTCGTGCAGGCGCAGGCGCGCGACGCCGAGGCCGAGGCCGGCGAGGTAGCGGTCGCTCGCGCCGGGGGCCCGCACGGCGCCCGCGAACAGCTCGGCCGCGGCCGCGTCGTTGCCCGCGGCGAGCTCGGCCGCGCCCCAGGCCAGGCGCGCGCCGGCGTCGGGCGGGTTGATGCGCAGCGCGAGCGCGTAGCGACGGCGGGCCTCGCCGGGCTCCTTCGACTCGAGCGCGACGCGCCCGCAGGTGGCGGCGAGCAAGGCGGCGCCACGGGGGTCACCGCCGTCACCCTCGGCGCTGGCCGGCAGCCGCTCGCTGCACAGCTGCGCGGCGAGGGCGAGCCGCTCGGGCGCGCGGGCGGCGAGCGCGAGGTACAGGCGCAGGGCGACGCACAGGGCGTAGGGGTCCTCGGGCGCGACGGCGAGGGCGGCCTGGAAGTCGGTGCGCGCGGCGTCGCGGTCGGCGTCGCTGGCGTCGGCCTCGAAGGCGGCGACGCGGATCAGCGCGAGGCCGACGCGGGCCTGCACCGCGCCGCTGGCCTGCAACAGCGCCCGCGCGCGCTCCGGGGCGCCCTCGGCGAGCGCGAGCGCGGCGAGCTCGTAGGCCCAGCGCGGCCGTGGATCCGTGCGCAGCAGCTCGGCGTGGATCGCCAGCGCGGACAGGCCGGCACCGCAGCGACGCAGGACATCGACGCGGGCCAGCGCGGCGACGGTGTCCGCGGGGATCGGCGCGTCGGCGCAGGGATCGGGCCCGGGCGCGGCGACGACGGTCGGGGCCGGGTCGGGGGGTCGCGTGTCGGCCGGCCGAGGCGGTCCGCAGGCGATCACGAGGGCTGTCCCGAAGGCCAGGCGCAGGACGCCCGCGAAGCGGTCGGGCCCTCGGGGCGCGGTCGAGGCCTGTCCCGATGGACATGTCCCTCCGGTCATATGCGGCGCCGGGCCGGTCGTGCGTGACGGGCCCCGAGCCTGTCCCGATGGACATGTCCCTTCGGTCATGTCCGGCGCCGGGCCGGTCGTGCGCGCCGGGCCCGCGGCCTGGCCTGATGGACATGTCCCTTCGGTCATGGCGGTTGCAGCGCGGTGATGACGGCGGCGAGCATGGCGTCGTCGTCGGTGTCGGCGGCGACCAGGTCGACGCGCACGCCCAGCGCGGAGATCGCCGCGGCGGTGATCGGGCCGAGCGCGACGATCTTGGCCTGCGCGAGCAGCTCGCGGGTGGCGGCCTCGCCGTGGGCCTCGCGCATGGTCTGCATGAAATGGCGGGCGGTCTTGCCGCTGGCGAAGCAGACGGCGTCGCAGCCCTCGCCGTCCTGGGCGGCCGGGAGCAGCGAGCGCGTCAACATCAGCGGCACGGCCGGGCGGACGACGCGGTAGCCGATGACGAGGCGGTAGGTGCCGCCGGCGGCGGTGATCGCCTCGCCGATCAGCTCGCGGCCCTCGTCGGCGCGGATGTGCAGCCAGCGACGGCCGAGGATCCCGCGGGCGGCGAGCTCATCGACCAGCCCCTCCGCGCGGGCGACGTGCGGGACGATGTCGGCCCGGATCCCGCGCTCCCAGCAGGCGTTGGCGGTGCCGGTGCCGATCGCGGCGACGCACTTGCCGGCGAGGATCCGGACGTCGACGCTGACGCTGGCGAGCGCGTCGAACCACGCGCGCACGCCGTTGGGGCTGGAGAGGATGACGCCGTCGAAGGCCGACAGGTCGTGCACGGCGTGGGTCAGGGCCTCGAGGTCGGTCGGCGCGGCGATGTCGAGGCAGGGGAACGCGACCGCGTCGGCGCCGTGGCCCGCGAGTAAATTCAGGAGCTCGGTGGCCTGCTGACGCGCGCGCGTGACGACGACGCGGCGGCCGAACAGCGGGCGGCGCTCGAACCACTGGATCTGCGCGCGCAGGTCGACGACGCTGCCGACGATCATCACCGCGGGCGGACGGATGCCCTCGGCCTCGACGCGCGCGGCGAGCTCGGCGAGTGGGGCGGTGACGGTGCGCTGGATCCCGCGGGTGCCCCAGCGGATCAGCGCGGCGGGGGTCGCGGGGTCGCGTCCGGCGGCGATCAGGCGCTCGGCGTTCTCGCGGCAATTCTTGACGCTCATCATCAGCACGAGCGTGCCGTTGCCGCGCGCGAGGTGCTCCCAGTCGACGCCGAGGCCATGCTTCTCGTAGGCCTCGTAGCCGGACACGAAGGTGACGCTCGGGGTGTGGTCGCGGTGCGTGACCGGGATGCCGGCGGCCTCGGCGGCGGCGACGGCGGCGGTGACACCCGGCACGAACTCGTACTCGATGCCGGCGGCGCGCAGCACCTGGGCCTCCTCACCGCCGCGACCGAACACCATCGGGTCACCGCCCTTGAGCCGGACGACGCGCAGACCGGCGCCGCCCTTCTCGAGCAGGAGGCGATGGATCTCGTCCTGGTCGGCGACGGGCTGGCCGTGGGCGCCCCCGTGGGGGCCCTGGGTGCGCTGAAATACCTGCACGTCGGCGCGGCAGTGCATCAGCAACGCCGGGTTGACGAGGTAGTCGGCGACGACGACATCGGCGCGCGCGAGCCGGTCGCGGCCCGCGAGGGTCAACAGCTCCGGGTCCCACGGCCCCGCTCCGACGATCGATACCAGGCCAGTCACGGGCCGAGTGTAATACAAGCGGCGCGCGCCGGGCGACGCCGGCGTGGGGCCGCGCCGGGTCGACGCGGTGGTATGGTGCGCCGCGCCATGAGCAGGGCAGGGCACAGGCCGACGGTCGTGGTCGTCGGGGCGGGACACGCGGGGCTCGAGGCTGCGTTCGCCGCGGCGCGCGTCGGTGCGCGCGTGGTCGTGGTGACCGGCCGCCTCGACACGATCGGGCAGACGCCGTGCAACCCGAGCGTCGGCGGCGTGGCGAAGGGGCACATCGTGAAGGAGATCGAGGCGCTCGGTGGCTTCATGGGCCGGGCCGCGGATGCCTGCGCGATCCACGGGCGGATCTTGAACCGCAGCCGCGGCCCGGCCGTCCGCGCCACGCGAGTGCAGGTCGACAAGGCCCGCTATGGAGCCCACGCGCGCGCGGCCCTCGAGTCGCACCCGGACATCACGATCGTGGCCGCGTTGGTGGCGAAGATCGACCTGGCCGAAGGGACAGCCCGTGGCGTGATCCTCGGCGACGGTGCGCGTGTGGCCGGCGATGCGGTGGTCGTCACGACCGGGACCTTCCTCGGCGGCGTGTTGCACACCGGGGCCGAGCGCACGCCCGGCGGTCGCGTCGGTGAACCACCTGCGATCGACCTCGCGGCGCACCTGGCGGCCCTGGGCTTCGTGCTGCGGCGGCTCAAGACCGGCACGCCCGCGCGCCTCGACGGCCGCACGATCGCGTACGACGATCCGGGCGTCGAGCTCCAGCCGGCGGAGGATCCGGCGCCGAGGTTCGTGGCGCCGGACGACGACCCGCCGCCGTTGCTGCCGCAGGTCCCGTGCCATTTGACGCACACGAGCGCCGCGACGCACGCGCTGGTGCGGGACCACTTGCACGCGTCGGCGATGTACTCGGGCGCGATCACGGGGCGCGGCCCGCGGTACTGCCCGTCGATCGAGGACAAGGTGGTGCGCTTCGCGGAGCGCGAGCGGCATCAGGTGTTCCTCGAGCCCGAGGGCCTCGACACGCACAGCGTGTACCCGGCGGGCGTGTCGTCCTCGCTGCCCGCGGAGGTCCAGGCGGCGTTCCTGCGCACGATCCCCGGGCTGGCGAACGTGACGATCCTGCGGCCCGGCTACGCGGTCGAGTACGACGCCGTCGACGCGCGCGCGCTGACCCACGCGCTCGCCAGCAAGGACATCCCCGGCTTGCACTTCGCCGGCCAGATCAACGGGACCTCCGGCTACGAGGAGGCCGCCGCGCAGGGGGTCGTCGCGGGGGCCAGCGCGGCGCTGTGGGCCCTCGGTCGTCCGCCGCTGACGATCGCCCGCGACCAGGGCTACATCGGCGTGCTGGTCGACGACCTCGTCACGCAGGGCTGCGACGAGCCGTACCGCATGTTCACCGCGCGCGCCGAGTATCGCCTGCTGCTGCGCGAGGACAACGCCGAGGCGCGTCTCAACGACCTGGCCTTCGATGCAGGCTTGATCGACGCCGGGCGCCACGCGCGGGTGCAGGTGCGAGTTGCGAAGATCACGACGATGGCGACGGCGATCGCCCGGCGCAGGGACCCCGGCGAGGGGCCGGCGTGGATGCGCGAGCGGGCCGAGGCGCAGGCCTGCTACGCCGACTACCTCGTGCGCCAGCAGCGAGAGGTCGACCGCATGCGCGGCGACGCGTCGGACCTCCCGATCGACCCGGCGACCGACTATCACCGCCTCGCCGGCCTGACCACCGAGGCGGCCGAGCGGCTCGCCCGCGTGCGACCGACCAGCACCGGCCAGGTCGCGCGGATCCCCGGCATCACGCCGGCCGCGCTGATGTGCGTGTGGGCCCACGCGCGCGCGGCGATCCGCGCGGCGACGGAAGTGGCCGAGGCGACCTGACCTTTCCGACCTTGCCCGGGAGACATGTCCGATGAGCCATCCTGCCGACCTCGCCGCCGACACCGCCGTGGAGCGCATCGGGCCCGGGCGCTTCGCCGCCGTGCTGCCGCGGCACTGGAACTACCTGCTGCCCTCGGGCGGGGTGCTGATGACTCTCGGCCTGCGGGCGATCGCCGCCGAGCTGGGCGACGAGCACCTGCGGCCGCTGTCGGCGACGACGATCTTCTGCTCGCCGGTGCCGGCCGGTCCGATCGAGGTCGGCGTGACGGTGCTGCGTCGCGGATCGGTCGCCACGCAGGCGCGCGCGTCGATGTTCGTCCAGGATGCGCTGTGCCTCGAGATCGTGGCGACCTTCGGCCGCGACCGCCTGCTGGTCGAGGCGAGCATGCACAGCGCGCCGGTCGTCGCCGACCCCGATCACTTGCCGACGATCGACGGCGCCGGCCAGAGCTTCACGCCGCCGTTTATCAAGAACTTCGACCACCGACGCGCGCTCGGGTCGGCGTGGTGGCGACCGGATACGTGGGTGGCCGGCGACCGCAGCGGCTACTGGTATCGGTACTTGCGCCCGCAGAGGCTGGCCGACGGCCGCCTCGACCCGCTGTGCCTGCCGCCCTTGATCGACACCATGCCGCCCGCGCTGTGCATGATGCTCGGCCCGGACGCGCTGGCTTTCCTCGCGCCGAGCCTCGACCTGACGGTGCACTTCCTCGCCGACACCACGAGCGAGTGGCTGCTGACCCACGCCCACTGCCGTGACGCGCGCGGCGGCTGGGCGACCGCGGACATCGAGATCTGGGACGAGTCGCGCCGGCTGATCGCGTACGGGACGCAGGTGATGATCCTGCGCCGGCGGACCGCGCTGCCGCCGTCGATGTGAGCGCGGGCGCGCGTGATCGGACGGCGCGGCGGCTGTCGACGCGGGATGGCCGGCTGGCTATGCTGGGCCGTTCATGTCTATCGTCCGGCTGGTGTCGCGTGTGCTCGTCGTCTGGCCGCTCAAGGCGCTGTGGGCGGCGTCGGTGGTGGCGGTGCCCGCGGTCGGTGTGTGGGTCGCGTCGTCGACGGCGGCGTATCGCAACGGGCCGGTGTGGCTGGCGTGCGTGTGCGGGCTGCTGCTGTTCCCGCTGCTGCCGCTGCTGTGGGAGGGATTCGGGACCTGGCGGCGCGGTCGCAAGGCCAGGCCGCGGCCGCGGATCCTGACCTTCTTCGATCGCCTGATCCTGCGCACGCTGGTGATCAACCTCGGGGTGCTCGCGGTGCTGCTGGCGCGCGACCCGGAGACCACCTTCGCGGCGCTCTCGACCCGCGGCGACTGGTTCCTCGACGGCCGTGAGGGGCCGCGGGTCGAGCGGGCGCGCGCCGGGCTGTTCTTCGCCGCGGACCGCCTACAGTGGCTGTACGAGGCCGTGCACGACAACGCCTACGAGGCGGTCCTGCATGACGAGGCGCCGCCGCCACCGCTGCCCGAGCCTGTCCCCGGGGACAGCAAGCGGGGCGCGCAGGTCAGGCCGGAGCAGCCGACGCCAGTGCAGCCGACGCCAGAGGATCCGACGCCGCGACCGCCGACACAGTTCGCGTGGCCGATGCCGGAGACACTGCATCCGCTGGTGGTCGGGATGCCGGCGCAGGCCGAGGCGAGCATCGCCGCGGTCGGCAAGTACATCGCCGAGCGCGAGCCCGACCGGCGCATGCGGATCAAGGCGCTGCACGACTACGTGGCCGACCGCGTGGTCTACGACGGCGCCGTGTACATGGCCCGCGACCGGCCCGACTTCGTGTTCCCGCCGCAGGACGCCGAGACCGTGTTCGCGCGGCGCCTCGGCGTGTGCGCCGGCTACTCGCACTTGCTGGCGGCGCTCGGCGACGCGGCGGGCGAGGAGATCGTGGTCGTCAGCGGCGACGCGCGCGCGCGCGGCAGCGACGTCACCGGCGAGAGCCACGCGTGGAACGCCGCCCGCATCGACGACACCTGGCACTTGATCGACGCGACCTGGGACAGCGGCAGCCTCGACGACCGCGGCACCTTTAAAAAGAGCTACAGCGCCGCGTACCTGTTCGCGCCACCGGGGGTGTTCGTCGTCTCGCACTTCCCGGAGCAGGCCAACTGGCAGCTGCTGGCGACGCCGCTGTCGCGCGGCGAGTTCTTCCGCGCGCCGATGATGCGCGCCGACTTCTTCGCCCAGGGCCTCGAGCTGATCCGCCCCGATCGCTCCCAGGTCAGCGTCGACGCGGTCTTCGAGCTCGCTGTGAAGAATCCACGCGGCCTGTTCTTCATGGCGACCTACGCGGCGGCGGACGGTACGAAGGGCGACTGCGAGGTCACGCAGGACAACACGGCCGCAGCCCGCTGCGAGCTACCGGTCGCAGGCACCTACCAGGTCAACCTCTACGCCGCGCCGGAGCGCTACGGCAGCTACCCGAACGTGGGCACGTTCGAGGTGCTGCGCGGCAAATGAAGCGGAGACCAGACCACGGCCGGTGCAGGTGCACCGGCCGTGCCTGCGCTGTCAGAGCTTCGGGTTGTACTTCATCTTGGTGAAGGTGAGGCCGACGTAGTCGACGGTGCCGAGGTCGCCGATGTTGCTGTCGCCGACGCACACCCTCCAGGTGCCCGCGGCGGTCTCCGCGAGGAAGTCGTCGAAGTCGGTGCCGGGGCCGGTACCGGGGTTGGGCTTGAACTCGCACTGCTTGTCGTCCTTGCAGACGACCTTGCCGGCGTCGATCGTGGTGCCCATCTTGGCGGCGTCGAACATGCCGCCGTTCTTGAGGACGATCGGGTAGTCCTTGCTGAGGTTCGAGTTGTCGTTGCAGCAGCCGGTGCCGTCATCGGCCAGGACCAGGGCGCCGGGGCGGTTGAACACGCTGAGGATCGCGCCGTCCGGGCTCTGGATCTTGACGTTGACGTCGCCGATCCACGGGTGATCGAGCCCGATCTTGAGCTCGACGGCGCTGACCAGCTCGATGCCGCCGGGGTCCTTGGCGACGACGATGTCGTTGCACGCCATCGTCTCCAGCGTGCCGTCGTAGACGTTGTCGAGCAAGGGCTGGGCCAGGGCGGTCAGCTCGACGAGCTCCTGCTTGCTGTTGCCCGGGCACTTGTTCTTCTCCTCGCTGCCGACCACGACCGCGTCGCACAACGGCCACAGCGCCGCGAGGACGATCATCTGGTCGCTGTCGGACATGCCGGCCAGGCTCATCGCCGTGCTCATGTCGCCCATCAGCGCGCCGAAGTCGTCGACGGTGATATAGGTCATCGCCTCGTCTTGCAGGTTGTCGTGCACGATGGCCATGTCGCGACACGGGTCGACGAGCGAGACGCCCTCGTCGACGCCGGGCCCCGGCGAGTCGACCTCGGCGCCGTACTGGATCGGCCCGTCGATGGCGCCGAGCTGCCGCGTCAGGCAGGTGTTGAAGCGGATGACGTCGGTCATCGCGAAGTAGGTGTTGATCGCGTCGTCGGCGAGCAGGGTGCCGATGAACGAGGACGGCTCGTCGG
>JAYUXQ010000910.1:0-8391 GCA_043752905.1 Nannocystis sp.
AAGGCGGGAAGGCCAGCCAGGCTGAGGCCCTCAAACCCTGCTACGGGAGGGAAAGCGTCGTGGAGGTTCTTCGCCGGTGCGTGCTCATGTTGTCGAGTACAACGCGGGATGGTCCTTTAGCGACGGATCGGGTGGTGGAGGGCCGACGGGGGTCTCGACCGAGTCCAACGGGCCGCGTTCGGCCGGCCTCGGCCGGCGCTCACCGTGATCGAACGTCGACAGCGTATTGTCCGCCGCACGCATCTTGCGAGGCCGATTTGTCTCTGTTAGCTTCCAGCCCGCGAAGCATCGATCACTATGGAAATCGGCGAGCCCATCTTCAATCCGGTCGACGCCGTGGCGCCTAGCTACGATATCATGATATTCTTGCGTGACACCCTCGACGAACCGCTCGCAGATATTCCGTGCATCCTCGGATCGTCGGACATCCGCGACGAGGTTCGCACCGACGCGGACGGACGGATCCACCGCCGCGTCCTCTACGGGTCGTGCTGGCTCTCGATCCCGAGCCAAGAACACGTGCGCTTCCGGATCACGTCGTACCCCGCTGGCGCCCCCTCGGTCGCGCTGTCCCGACCGCGACGCTACCTCCTGTTCCCTGGCTACACTTACGTGCTGCGCCCGAGGTGGCCCGCGCTCCACATCGACGCCCACATGCATATCATGAGCGGCAACTGCACGCCGCTGCCGCCGCTGCGCAACCTCGTCCGGGACAAGGCCGGAGGCATCTTGCCGAAGCGGCTCGACCGCGGCGCGCTCAACACGGTCTCGCGCACTGGCGTCGCGCGGTTCGCCGCTCGCATCGGCGAGTTGTCCTGGCGCTCGACCTACGAGATCGGCAGCCACACGGCCGGCCTCAACGACGGCCTACCGGCCGTTTACGGCCGCCATGCGCTGACGCGGACCCTCCCGCCCGCCGGTTCCGGCGGCCTCGGGATCTCGATCGTCCTGCCGATGGACATGGACTATTGCCACCTCGACGGCTACAGCGGCGAGCCGATCTACGTCCGTGACGCGGCCGGAAAGTGGTTCTACCACGAGCGCGACGAAGGCACCGCCCACCCGGAGAACCGCCACGACGTGCTGCTGCGCCGCAAGCGCGGGCTCGACGGCAATGAGACGCGGGCGTGCCCCCGCTCGACTTCTTCGCCTATCACGACGAACAATCATGAACCCGTCTCCGCGTTTTGACCTCCCCGGCCCCGCCCTGCAAGTCCCGGCCGCGGCGCACGCCTGGCCGAGCCCGCTCGCCGACCGCGCCCTAGTGACTGCCCTTCCGACATCTCGGGCGCTCGGGGTCATCGATATGACGCAGACGCTGTGGCAGCTCGACCTGCCTCGCGGCGGGTCGCCGACGTGTCGCGTGCTCGGTCGGGAGTACCTCCCGCAGGTGTCCGTCATCGCCGCCGCCCGCGCGCTGGCGACGACGGACTGGCGGCTGCTCGACCTCCGGTCGCATCCGTCCGAACCGTGGGCGCTCGTGTCCGGCGAGCGGATGGCCGAGCCCTTTGAACGAGGGCTCTGGCGCATCGGATGGGACGGTTCCCCCGCCGAGTGGCTGGTCCGGGTCCCGGCAGCGTCCGTGCTGGAGGTCGTGGCGCTCAGCCACGACGGCACCTGGGCCGCGTACTGGGCTCCCCACGGCTCCCGGTCCGGGCTATACGTGCAGCGCCTCGCCTCGCCGACCGCGGCGCCGCGGCTGCTCACCGCGGAACTGCCCGACGACGTCGACCTCGTGTGGCTCGCCGACCCGCCTGCCCTCGCGGCCGTCGCTCGCGGCGACGCGGATATCCTCGTCTGGTACTTTTGACATTACCGCGTGTCCGCGACGGGCGCCTGAGGGCCGCGCGCGTCGCGCTGAGCCCGCCTGTGCCGGGTCGAACTGAGCGCGTAGTTGACCTCGTGATGGGTCAGCCTCGGACCGGGGAGTGAGGCTTGGAGATCACGGGCCGAGCGCGGCACGAGTACTCGCTCGGAGGGCGACAAAACCTGGCATGACCAGGAGGAGGACGGGCTACGAGGCCATGCGTGGCGATTGTGTGTCTCGGTAATCACCGCGAGAAATATAGGTAAGGCTCCTTGCGTTGTGGCGCCGGTGAGGCGGTTGCGCCGTTCCTGGTCTCGACCGTGGCGCTGGCGCCGATCGTCGGCGTTGCCCTGTTGGTTGGGCTCGTCACGACCGTGGTGGTCAAGTTGACCGCGTTCACCTTGGTGTGGTGCTTCTTCGCCGCGGTCGCCAGCGCATTGCTCGCCCTCGGGCTGCATCGTGCGCGGCGGACCGAATCCGCCGCAGGGGGCAGCACTCGCTCGGCGGTTGACCTGCCGACGGGGCAAATTGCCCTCGCAGCAGCCTACTGCGGGTCCGGCGGGGCATGGGTAGCGATACGGGGATCGGGGGTCGCCGCCAGCCGCCTCAAGGCGTTCACCCCGACCGGGGGCTCGGGTAGCCACGGCAGCACGCAGGTCCGCCGGGCCAGCCCAGCGCTGATACGTTCGATCTGGCGCTGCTCTGCGGCGATGCGAACCATCAGCAGCGGGTCGCTCGTGCCGCTGGCGGCCAGGCACTTGTTGATGACCCACGCCCACGGCTCGATCCTCGCGCGGCGCAGGTCGTCCTGCAGCGCGGCGGCCTGGCTCACGGGGGTGACCTCGGGTAAGGTGACGATGATGACGTGCGTCCACTCGGCGTCCTGCAAGCGCATGAGCGGCGTGATGATGCCCTTCGCGTGACCTTCGCCTCCGTGCTGGTTCATCATCTGGCGGTGATAGGCCCCGGTCGCATCCATGAGCAGGAGCGAGTGGCCGGTGGGCGCCGTGTCCAGCACGACGAACGCGCTGCGGGCTTCGTTGACCACGCGGCTAAAGGCGTGGAACACGGCGACCTCCTCGGTGCAGGGAGATCGCAGGTCCTCGAGCAGCAGCGCCCGACTCTGATCGTCGAGGTGCTGACCGCGCGTGGCCATGATCTTGTCGATGTAGAGCAGGGTCTCCGCCTTTGGATCGATACGTCCGACCTTCAACCCGGGCAGACTTCCGTTGAGCGTCCCGCTCACGTGCGCTGCCGGGTCGGTGGTGGTGAGGTGCACGCTGTGGCCGCGCTCGACCAGACCCACCGCGATCGCGGCGGCGAGGGTCGTCTTGCCCACGCCGCCCTTGCCCATGATCATGATCAGGCCGTGCCCGGCGGTGGCCAGTTCGTCGATGCATCGCCCGAGCGGCGCGTCGTCCAGCATCGGCGCGGGGCTGGTTACGGCGCTCGTAATTGACCCGGCGCTGTCATCCCCGCGCGTGAGCAGGGCCCGCAGGGCCGGGACGCCCACGGTGTCGAATGCTCGCAGTGGTACCTCGTCGCGGGGGAGGTCCGCCAGGATCTCGGGCATGTGTACCATCGCGTCGCGTCCCAGGGCCTCGATCGCGTCGGCCACGGGATCACCAGTCTGGCTGGCATGGAAGATCCCATTGATGGCCAACCGCTGATGGCCGAGACCCATCGCGCGCAGCTCCTTGGCGGTCCGAGCGGCTTCCTGTATGGGTCGCGGGTCAGGACGAGTGACCAGCACGACCGTGGTGATCGCGGGGTCACTCAGGGCGGCCAGCGCGGCCTGAAAGCGCGCCTCCTGCATCTTCAGGCCGGAGTGCGGGCCCAGGCATGACGCGCCGCGATCGTTACCGGCGAGGAACCCGGCCCAGGCCCGCGGCAGGCTTAGCAGGCGCAGCGTATGACCGGTCGGGGCGGTATCAAAGATCACATGGTCGTAGGCACCATCACCGTCGTCATTCTCGCGGGCAAGCAGCGCAGCGAACTCGTCGAACGCGGCGATCTCCGTGGTGCAGGCGCCAGAGAGCTGCTCGCGCACGGTGGCTCGCTCATCGTCGCTGGCGTCGGCCGCCAGCTTGGCGAGCACGCGCTGGCGATATGCCTCGGAGGCAGTATCCGGGTCGATGTTAAGGACGCTCAACCCGACGACGTCCGGCACGGGCACGGCCTGGTTTGACAACGGCGCGCCGAGCATTTCGTCGAGGTTGGAGGCCGGGTCGGTGCTGACCAACAGGACGCGCCGGCCCGCGTCGGCCAGGGCGATCGCCGACGCCGCAGCCAGGGAAGTCTTGCCGACGCCGCCCTTGCCCGTGAAGAACAAAAAACGCGTCGGCTGATCGAGAAGACCCAGAGAGAGGGAGGTACGGCTGTTCACGGCGTGAGCTTGACACAGGCGCCGTGCGGCACGGCATCGCCGACCCGTGTCGTCACGCCTGGGCTTGCACGTGCCATCGTGCTCGCAAACTATCCGCTCGACCGCGGCCCGCCGCGAGAGGCGCCCGCCCGCGAGTAAGTTCTCTCGGCGGGCAGGGCGCGATGACGGACCGCGAGACCTTCGCCGCCTTGCCGGCCAGAACTTCGAGCAGTGCGCCTGCACGGCCACGAAGACCGCTTTTCTGGTTGTCGCCGTAGTACGTTCCCGTCATCGTCGGCCCCCAATGAAGTTCAAGATCCTGCACGAGATCAACGCCTCGCTCGATGGCTCGCGGGAGAGGTGGACGAGATCGTCGACGGTCCGCAGGACGCGGCGGTTCGGGTCGGCGACCTGTGGTACCGGGCAGCCTGGGTCTTCGACAGCCGTCGCGGCCCGCCGGGTGCCGCCACCGTCCGCCTCGTCCAGCGTTTCACCGGCTGGACGGTGGAATCCACGCAGTTACGCCTCGACCCATCGGTCGCCACGCTGTTCGATTTTCGTACCACGCAAGAGAGCGGGGTCGGCTTCGTCTACATGCTCCCATTTTCAGGCGAGCGAGTGCTGGTCGAGCACGTCTTCATCGGGCCGCCAGACGCGAGTCCTCCGGCGCCGGAGGAGCTCCTTGCGAAGTATCTGCGGACATACCTCGGCCTCGTCGAGAGCACAGTCACGAGGAGGCGTCGTCGGGTCGACATCGACCGACGATAACCGAATTCATGGTCACGATGGACCTCAACGGACGAGCAGGCGCTCGAGGGCGGTGCGGGCCTCGGGGCTGCCCATAAAAACGATGGCAATGCCGGGGAGCACGCGTTCGTGCTCCCCGGGGTTGTAGCGCCAGGTGCCGTCGGCCTCGCGCAACGCGACGACCAGGAGGTCCTTGATCTTGCGGTCGTGCAGCGCACCGATCGTGGTGCCGACCAGTGGCGAGCTCTCGGGGACCTGGACCTCGTCGAACCGAAGGCACCGCTCCTTGTCGCGGAGCATGACGTCGAGGAAAGTGACGACGTGCGGGCTAATGAGCTCGGAGACCATTCGTATGCCGCCGATCCTGTGCGGCAGGACCACCGCGTCGGCGCCGGCGCGGCGGATCTTGGTCTGCTCGCGCTCGTCGACGCAGCGGGCGACGATGCGCAGCTTCGGGGCCAGCAACCGGGCCGACAGCACGATCACGAGGTTGTCGTTGTCGTTGCTGACGCAGGCGATCAGGCCGCTGGCGCGCGGCGCCCCGGCGGCCCGCAGCACGTCGTCGTCGGTCGCGTCGCCGATCACCGCGGGGAACGAGGAGCCGAGCTGCTGGTGTAATACGCGCACGACCTCGGCGTCGCGGTCGATCAACACGAAGGGCCGCCGACTCTCCAGGAACTCGGCGATGATATGACGCCCGGTGTTCCCGGCCCCGCAGATGACGGAGTGCGCGTGCAGCTTCTCGATGGTTCGGTGCATTTTGCGGTCCCACAGATAACGGTCGAGGCCGCCCTCGACCATGAAGGCGGTCAGGTTCGAGAACAGGTACACGAACATGCCGAAACCGACGATCGCGTACAGGCTGGTGAAGACCTTCGCGGCCGTGGTATCGACCGGCACGACCTCGCCGTAGCCGATCGTCGTCAGGGTAATGCTCGTCATGTAGAATGCGTCGACGAGCCCCGCCTCCGACCCGCCGATCGCCGTAAAGCCGACCATACCGATCACGAACACCAGCGCCACCAGGAGCGCCGGGCGCAGCAGCGGCGGCGTCAGTCGCTGCGCGGCCGCCGGCGGCAGCTGGACGCCCAAGCTTGGCAGGCGCTTGGGCGAGTCCACGAGGCGTATAGTGGAGCGCCTGGCCTCGCGCTGCGACGCAAAATTCGCAAGATCCACGTGAGGTCTACGACGGTCACGAGCAGCGCTGGCCGCCGTGGACCTTCTGAGGGGCCGGGAGCACGAGCCCTGGCGAATGGCGATGTTTTCAATCCGGCGACCGGTCCTGGCTGCTCGCCTCGCCACCGTCCGGGGCGCGGACGTGCATCACCACCGTGACCGGTGGGGCGCGCTCGAGTCCCGGCACGCGTAACGCCGCGGGTACGCCCGGATAGGCCAGCACGGTGAGGCCGTCTATCGCTGGCTCTCCACCGAGGTCGCGCGTCGCGGCATCATCAGCACCGCCGACCTGCGCAGGCGCATGACCACCTGCCCGGTCGGCCTGCGCACACGCACCGGCGACGACCTGCGATCCAGCGTCGCCTCGCTGTTTCGCCTCGCCGTGATCACCGTCGACCTGCGCACCGAGACGCGGCTCTAGCTGCCGCGCATGGCGAGGTTGTTGTGGGAGCACCCCGACGACGTCGACCCCGCGTGGTTCGTGCGCGCCTCGATGTCCGTGCCGCTCTTCTATGCGCCGGTACATGTCAAGAACATCCCGCGCGGCGACGCGGCGCAGCGCGACTGGGAGATCTTGACCGGCTACACCGGCCCGATCCCGGACGAGTGTACGCTCGTCGACGGCGGCCTGATCTCCAACTTCCCGATCGACGTGTTTCATCGGCGCCGCAAGGAGCCGCAGCACCCGACCTTCGGCGTCAAGCTCGCGCCCTTTCGTGGGGCCAATCCTTCCATCGCCCATCTCCACGACCTCGTCGCCGCCTGCTTTCGGGCCGCCTCGCACGCGCGCACCTCGCCAGGGCTGCGCGCGCCGCATGGTGAACACACCCCGGCCGCGCGCCCCTGTGCTATCGCCGTCCCCCCATGGCGCACCGCTCCCTCGAGCTGACCTTCCTCGGCGGCACCGGCACGATCACCGGCGCCCGATACCTCCTCGACAGCGGCGAGTGTGGCGTGCTCGTCGACTGCGGCCTGTACCAGGGATTTAAAAATCTGCGCCGGCGTAACCGCTGCCCTCTGCCCGTGCGCCGGCTCGACGCTGTCGTGCTGACGCATGCGCACCTCGACCACGCCGGCCACCTGCCGCGCATCGTCCGCGACGGCTACCGCGGCCCGATCTACTGCACCCCCGGCACCGCCGCGCTCTGTGGGATCCTTCTGCCCGACAGCGCCGCGACCCTGTTGCAGGACGCCGCCTTCGCCAACAAGAAGGGTTACACGAAGCACCACCCGGCCGACCCGCTGTACACCGCCGAGGACGTCGCGCGCACGCTGGGTATGCTGCGACCGATCGAGTTCGGCGAGCGCTTCGCCCTGCCCGACGGCCTCCACGGGCAGTTCACGCGCTCGGGCCACATCCTCGGCGCTGCCAGCCTGCGCGTCGACGACGGCACGCGACGGGTCCTTTTTAGCGGCGACCTCGGTCGCGAGCAAGACGTCATGATGGCGCCCCCCGAGCCGCGCCCGCAGGCCGACGTCGTGGTGCTCGAGTCGACCTACGGCGGCCGCCAGCACGATGGCGAGGACCCGGGCGAGGTGATCGCCGAGCTGATCCGTCGGACCACGGCGCGCGGCGGCAGCGTGCTGATCCCCGCGTTCTCGGTCGGCCGCACGCAGGCGTTGCTGGTGTTTTTGTATCAATTGCGACGCGGCAAAAAACTGCCCGAGATCCCGATCTTCGTCGACAGCCCGATGGCGAGCTCCGCCGCGGAGATCCACGCGGCGCACCCGAAGGATCATCGTCTGTCGCGCGAGATGTGTGAGGCCGCGTTCGGCATCGCCGAGTACGTCCGCGACGTCGACGACTCGCACGCGCTCGACAAGCGCAGCGAGCCCGCGATCATCATCGCCTCCGCCGGCATGGCGACCGGCGGGCGGATCCTGCATCACCTCAAGCGCTACGCCCCGGACCCGAACAGCGCGATCGTCCTGGCAGGCTATCAGGCCGCAGGTACCCGCGGCGGGGCCCTGGCGGCCGGCGCCGACACCCTCAAAATTCACGGCCGTCACGTCCAGGTCCGCGCCGAGGTCGCCCACCTCGACATGCTGTCCGCCCACGCCGACCAGGAGGAGCTGCTCGGCTGGCTCGAGCACGGCGACGCCCCGCGTCACACCTACCTCGTGCACGGCGAACCCGTCGCCTCCGACGCGCTGCGCCACACGATCGAGGAGCAGCTGCGCTGGCCCGTCAGCGTCCCGGATTACCGCGACACGATCGACATCCACGCGCTCTGACGCCGCCGTATTCGTCAGTTTCGTCGGCGCCGTAACGCGACCCACAGCTCGAGCTCGACCC
>JAYUXQ010000911.1:0-3406 GCA_043752905.1 Nannocystis sp.
TGGTCGTTTTATCCGCGCGGTAGCGGTCCTTCTTGCCCGCCTCCGCGATCGGCCCGGTGCTGGCGGTCAGCACCAGGAGGGCCGCCAGCAGGCTCACAGGGCTTTTCCCGGGAAGCGGGCGACCTCGACGTACGCCGGGCTGCCCGCGGCCGCCCCGGGGTCACGGCGAAACAGTACCGACTCGCGGATCTCGCGGTCCTGCGCGTCGACCACCAGATAGTCGACCGACCAGCCCGCCGACAGCGCGGCGGCCTCGTCCTCTTTTGAAAAGTACGCGCCGACTCTCGGGTGCGAGTGATAAATGATCGTCGCCGGGTCGTCGCCGTCGAAGCTGCGCGCGAAGTCCAGCTGCTCGCGCCCGCCGAAGTTGTACCCGTTCGCCGCGGTGCGAGGGTTGGCCTCCGGGTCGACCGCGTGCAGCCGGTCCTGATAGTTCTTGCACTGCACGATCTTCATGTCCGCCCCGCGCCCGCGGATGTAGCCGCAGCACTCGTTCGGGAACTCGGCGCGCGCCTGGGCGTAGATCGCGTCGAGCAGGGCAGGGGGGATGCGGTCGGCGTCGGACATGGAGGTGGTCACCACAGGTATTGTCGCTCCCACTTGAGCGGCAAGAAATAGCGGTCGCCGCGGTCGCACAGGACCGTCACGACCACGCCGCCGCGGCCCTCCGCCGCGAGCGCCCTGGCGACGCGCACGGCCCCTGCCACATTCCCGCCGGCAGAATGACCGACCAGCAGCCCCTCCTCGTGCGAGAGGCGCTCGGCCATGTCCCAGCCCTCCTCGGTCGACATCCAGATCATGCCGTCGAGCGCGGCCTCGTCGTAAATTTTCGGGACAATACTGCTCGGGAGGTGCTTCATGCCCTCGAGCCCGTGCATCGCGTCGTCGGGTTGCAGGCCGAGGCAGCGCACGTGCGGGCCGAGCTCGTGCAGCCGCCGCGACGTGCCGATGACGGTCCCGCTGGTGCCGATGCCGGCGACGAAGTGCGTGACGCGGCCGTCGGTCTGCGCCCAGATCTCCGGCGCGGTCGAATGGTAGTGCGCGAGCGGGTTGTCGGGGTTCGAGTACTGGTCGGCGTACCAGTAGCGATCCGACTGCTGCTCTGCCAGCTGCCTGGCCAGCACGATCGCCCCGTCGCTGCCCTCCATCGGGCTCGAGTACACGATCTCGACCCCGTACGCCGTCGCCACCTGCTTGCGCGGCACGCTGACGTTCTCCGGCATCACCAGCGTGATCGGCACGCCGAGCGCAGCGCCGACCATCGCGTAGGCGATGCCGGTGTTGCCGCTGGTGCTGTCGAGCAGGCGCATGCCCGGGCGCAGCTTGCCCCCGTCGATCGCCTGGCGGACGATCCTCAGCGCCGCGCGATCCTTGACCGAGCCGGCGGGGTTGGTGAACTCGCACTTGGCCCACAGCTCCACGCCGGGGCAGCCCGCCTCGATCCGACGCAGGCGGACGAGAGGCGTGTTGCCGACCAGGTCGGTCAGGTTGTCGACACGAATGGCACGCGCGGGCCGGAGCTGCTCCTGCAGCTGGGCCCGGGCGGTCAGCGACGCGGCGAGCATGTCAGCCGCCGGCGATCGCGGGGATGATGCTGATCTCGTCGCGCTCGGCCACCGGCGTCTGCAGGTTCTCGAGGAAGCGGATGTCCTCGTCGCCGACGAACACGTTGACGAAGCGGCGCACCTTGCCGCTCTCATCACAGATGCGCTCGCGGATGCCGGGGTAGCTCGTCTCGAGCGCCTCGATCACCGCGTGCACCGTGCCGCCAGCGACCTGCACCTCTTCCTGACCCTGGGTGTACTTGCGAAGGGGACTGGGGATGCGGATGGTAGCCATGGAAATTCCTTCAGAATAGTGAACAAGGTCCGGCACAATCGCAAGCGCCGCGCGGGTCCCGGACACCCGTGGACGCCGGGATCTCGGCGCCAGGGCCTACCTGACGGCATTCACAGGCACTTTGCGCCCGCGCACGCGATACACCCGACGCGCGGTCGCGGTCGCAGCACCTGCGGCACCAGCGTCCGCGTGTCGATCGCCCACAGCTCCCCAGCGACGGCGGCGCCGGCATGCAGCGCGACGGCCATGTGCGCCATCCAGAATCCGAGCAGGCCAGCGGCCGCGCCCATGACACCGACCGCGCTGCACGACTCCTGCATCTCCGGCGGCGGCGGAGCCTCGAAGATGCAGCGCAGGCACGCCTGCCCGCGCACGACCGCCTGCACCTGCCCGCGCCAGCGCTGCACCCCGCCGATCACCAGCGGCAGCCCGCGCGCGAGGCAGGCGTCGTTGACCATGAACTTGAGGGCCGGTGCGTCGGAGCACTCGAGCACGACCGTGTCCCGCGCCTGTGCGTCGAGCAGCGCGCCGAGGTTGTCAGCCGTCAGACGCACGCGCAGCGGGTGCACACGCAACGCGGGAGCCCGCCCGCGCAGACGCATGGCCGCGGCCTCGACCTTGGCCATGCCGACCTCCGCGACGCTGTAGAGCACCTGGCGATGCAGGTTGCTGGCGTCGACGACGTCGTGATCGACGATCGTGATCTTCGCGGCGTCCGAGCCGAGCAGCCCGAGCAGGGCCGGACAGCCGAGGCCGCCCGCGCCGAGCACGAGATAGCGACCCCCGGATCCACCCGCCATTGCTCAGGGCCCCGGGGTGCGCAGGTCGGCCGAGCCCGTAAAATACTCGTCGAGCGAGAAGTAGCGCTCGCCGGTGTCGCACAGCACCGTGACCACGTTCTTTCCGGGCCCGAGCTCCCGCGCCAGATCGATCGCCGCCACCATCGCCGCGCCGGCCGAGATCCCGACCAGGAGCCCCTCTTCCCGGGCCAGCCGCTGCTTCATGCGATACGCCGCCTCGTCGCCGATGCGAGCGATGCGAGCGTAGCTGTCGCGGTCGAGGACCGGCGGGATGAAGCCCGCGCCCATGCCCTGGATCTTGTGCGGACCGGGCCGCTCGCCGCTGAGCACCGCGCTGCGATCGGGCTCGACCGCGACGACCATCACCTCGGGATATTTTGTACGCAGCACCCCGGATACGCCCGTGATCGTACCGCCGGTGCCGACCGCGGCGACGAAGCCGTCGATCGACAGGCCATCCATCTGCGCCAGCAGCTCGGGCCCGGTCGTGCGCCGGTGCACCAGCGGGTTCTGCGGGTTGCCGAATTGATCGAGCATGAAGTGCGCGGGCCGCTGGCACAGCTCGCGCGCTTTCTCGACGGCGCCCTCGATCCCGCGGTCCTCCGGCGTCAGCACGATGTCGGCGCCGTAGGCCCGGAGCAGGTTGCGGCGCTCGAGGCTCATGCTCTCCGACATCGTCAGGATCAGGCGGTAGCCCTTGATCGCCGCGACGAGCGCGAGGCCGATGCCGGTGTTGCCGCTGGTCGGCTCGACCAGCACGCTGACGC
>JAYUXQ010000912.1:0-3405 GCA_043752905.1 Nannocystis sp.
CCGGGTGCTCGATCGTCCCGAGCGACTTGAGCTTTGGCTTCAGCTTGGTCCCCTCGACCTCGAAGAGCTGTGCCTGACTACGATCCGCGACGACGAACCAGGTTGCTTCCATTGCGTACCTCCATTTTCGATGATGACGCAGGCCGGGCGGCCTCTCAATGCCCCATCGCACTGCGCATTCGCTGACCTCGGACGGTCCGCTTCGATCCCCTGCGAGCATGGGGGAGCATCTCGCAGCCTCTGGCCCGGCTCCGGGCTCGCCGGCTGTACTTGTCGGAGGGCACCACGTATTCCCGGTCGAACCGTCGTTCGGATGCCAACCATTGCGGGCACCCACGTGAAGATATGTATTAAAAATAACCGACAGTTCATTGCGTGAATGCGGGGTCAGGGGCCCGCAACTGCGTCCTTCCGGGGGCATAAAACCCTATTCTAACTGGGTAAATAGCCCCCATTCGGCGGCGGTGGCCGGGCCGATCCCGGGACCCCCGGAGACGCTCCGTCCCGCGCCAGCGCCGCGCGTGAAACCGGGTCCTCGTGCGGCTGCCCACGCCTCGACCCTTCGGCGGTGCGAAGCCGGGCACGGACACGTCGATTTTGGGCCCAAACGGCCGCGGACGCGGGCTTTTGGGGAAAATAGCATGGCGGCGAGGACCCCGTCTTGGTATCCTCCCGCCCCCTCACGGGCACCTATGGCGACGGGCGAGCAAAAGACCGGGATCAACATCGAAGACGAGATGCGTAGCTCCTTCTTGGACTACGCCATGAGCGTCATCATCAGCCGCGCTCTGCCGGACGTGCGCGACGGGCTCAAGCCGGTCCACCGTCGCGTGCTGTACGCGATGGACCAGCTGCGCAACACGTACCAGCAGCCGTACAAGAAGTCCGCGCGCGTCGTCGGCGACGTCATCGGCAAGTACCACCCGCACGGCGACCAGTCCGTGTACGACGCGCTGGTCCGGCTCGCGCAGGACTTCGCGATGCGTTACCCGCTGATCGACGGTCAGGGCAACTTCGGCAGCATCGACGGCGACTCGCCGGCGGCCATGCGCTACACCGAGGTGCGCATGAACAAGTTGACCAGCGAGCTGCTGGCCGACCTGGAGAAAGACACCGTCGACTGGGCCCCGAACTACGACGAGAAGGAGCTCGAGCCGACGGTCATGCCGACCAAGGTGCCGAACCTTCTGCTCAACGGCGCGGTCGGCATCGCGGTCGGCATGGCGACCAACATCCCGCCGCACAACCTCCGCGAGCTGATCCTGGCCTGTCTGGCCCTGATCGACGACCCGAAGCTGCAAGCGCGCGACCTGCTGTCCTACGTCACCGGCCCCGACTTCCCGACCGGCGGTTTTATCATCGGCCACGCCGGCATCCGCCAGGCCTACACGACCGGCCGCGGCAGCCTGACCATTCGCGCCAAGTGCGAGATCGAGGAGGACGAGAAGGGCCGCGAGGCGATCATCGTCACGGAGATCCCGTACCAGGTCAACAAGGTCAAGCTCATCTCGCACATCGCCGAGCTCGTCCGCGAGAAGAAGCTCGAGGGCATCAGCGACATCCAGGACTACAGCGACCGCACCGGCATGCGGATCTGGATCCAGGTCAAGCGTGACGCGGCCGCGCAGGTGGTGCTCAACACGCTGTACAAAATGAGTGATCTGCAGATCACCTTCGGCGTCAACATGATCGCCATCGTGCACGGGCGGCCGATGCTGCTGTCCCTGCGCGACTGCCTCGCGCACTTCCTCGACCACCGCCGCACGGTGGTCACCCGGCGCTCGCGCTTCGACCTCAAGAAGGCGCTCGAGCGGCGCGAGATCGTCGAGGGCCTCGGCGTCGCGATCGACGCGATCGACCGCATCATCGCCCTCATCCGCGCCTCCAAGGACCCCGACGAGGCCCGCCTGGCCCTGTGCGCCGAGCCGCTCCACGGCTTCGCCGGCTTCCTCGAGCGCTGCGGTCGGCCCGCGCCCGAGGTCGAGGCGGCCCGCGGCCAGGTCTATCGCCTCAATCAACGCCAGGCCAAGGCGATCCTCGACATGCGCCTGCAGCGGCTCACCGGCCTCGAGCGCGACAAGATCGAGGGCGAGTACCGCGAGCTGTCCGGCATCATCAGTTATTTCGAGTCGATCCTCGCCGACCCCGCCCTGCTCATGAAGGTCATCCGCGACGAGCTCGCCGCGATCGGCAGCGAGTACGGCGACGCGAGGCGCACCCAGGTCATCGAGGACGAGGGCGAGATCGAGGCGATCGACCTCGTCGCCGACGAGCCGATGATCGTCATGCTGACGAACAACGGCTACATCAAGCGCCTCCCGAGCGGCGAATATCGCGTGCAGGGCCGCGGCGGCGTTGGCATCAAGGGAGGTGTCGGTCGCGACACCACCGACTTCGTCACCGAGCTGTTCGAGGCGACCGCCCACGCCCACGTCCTGCTGTTCACCAACACCGGCCGCATGTTCCGCATGCGCGTGTTTCAGCTGCCGCAGGGCCGCCGCGACTCGGCCGGCAAGGCGCTGGTCAACTTCCTCGACCTCAAGGCCGGCGAGCGCGTGCTCGGCATGGTCCCGTACCGCGACGACGACGTCGAGGACGGCGAGCACTACATCGTGATGATCTCCGCGCAGGGGTACATCAAGCGGACCAAGCTCGACGAGTTCGCCAACATCCGCTCGACCGGCATCATCGCCGCGACGATCGAGGAGGACGACCAGCTGATCGACGCCCGCCTCACCAACGGCCACCGTCACATCATGCTGACCTCCGCCCGCGGCATGGCGATCCGCTTCGAGGAGAAGGATGTCCGCCCGATGGGACGCACCGCGCGTGGTGTTCGCGGTATGGACCTGCGCGAGGGCGACCGCGTGGTCGGCATGACCGTGCTCGACACCGACACCGACGCGGCGATCCTGACCATGTGCGCCCAGGGCTACGGCAAGCGCACCCCCGCCGAGGACTACAAGGTCCAGAACCGCGGCGGCAAGGGCATCATCACGATCAAGGTCAACAACCGCAACGGCCCGGTCGTCGGCTCCCTGGCGGTCCAGACCGACGACCAGATCATGCTCGTCACCAACCGCGGCAAGGTCATCCGCACCCGCGTGTCGGAGATCTCCGCCGTCGGCCGCAATACCATGGGCGTCCGGGTGATCCGCACCGTCGAGGACGAGCGCGTCGTGGCGATCGAGCGCCTCGTCGACCAGGACGACGCGAGCGTCGAGGAGGCCGCACCGCCGCTCGAGCGCGTCCCCGAGGACCTCGCCGAGGGGGCCACCGACGACGACACGGAGGGCGACGATGGCGACGCGTGATGACCACTCCCGGGTAGCTGCGGCCGCGAAGCCCGTCGGCGACTTCGTTTCGGTCCGTCCCGGAGACGGCCGCGCCGGCGAGCGCAGCAAG
>JAYUXQ010000913.1:0-3402 GCA_043752905.1 Nannocystis sp.
TGCCCGCCGGGCCGTAGGCGCGGGAGCGATCTCCACCGCGGCCTCACGGGCCTGTCCTGCGCTTATGGACATGTTCTTACGAACATGTCTTTTAGGACACTGTGATCCTGGCTCGTCATCCGAGATACCACCCGCCATCCCCCACACCATCCGGCTTCGATCAGTGTAGCCAAAGGCCGCGAGCGAAGGTGTGCGCAGCATGGTGGCGACGGCGACACATTGCGCGCAAAGACCCTGATGTTTCGCGCGGTGCGACAACGCTGTACCGCTCCGCGCGGCGACCCTCGCCCGGCCGCGCGCGTCTCGTGATCGCTACGCGGCTTTGGGCACGTACCGCAGAGGCTCGCCGGCCACGAGTCGGATGACCGAGTCGGGGGTGAGCTGCGAGACGACGAACGGCCCTCCCGCGCGCATCCTCCGAGCGGACCCGGGCAGGTTGGCCAACGTCTTCGCGGCTCGCTCAATGTCCGCCGCGCGCCGGGCTGCCTCCTGCTGGAGCGCGTGGCTCGCTTTAGACTCCCGGCGGACGCTCTCGGCGAACTCGACCATACGCGGGTGGCGCGGCGCGGACGCCCAGTCACGAACGGCGCCCATCTCTTCCACAGCGGACTGCGACTTGCGACGCGCGCGGCGGCTCTCACCGGGCAGGCGCTCTTTTTCTACCTTCACGATGCCGAAGCACTCATCACCGATAAAGGATGCGGAAGACACGGTGCTTCCGGCGTCCGTCTCGACGCGGATCGGCTCCACGGGCGCCGGCTCGGAGGCCGCGCCCCACCCCCCTGAGAACGGCCCCTCCGGGTTAGGGGCCTGCGGCGGACGTGGCGGCGCCTCCTTCTTCGCGTGCCTGGATGGCGGGTCGAACTCATCGGCAAAGAAGGCGAGCATCCCTTTGAGGATGCCGAGCAGGATCATTTTCCACGTCATCGCAATGGCGTAGCAGACGCGACTCGCCAGCGTCTACCGATTACAGCACCGGCCAGGGAGCTTTCGCGGGGCTACCAGGAGTGCATGGGTGCTAACTCTCGCGCTGGGTCATGCGCGATCCAACATCTTCGATATGTCCTTTCGTACACATTTGGCCTGGACGAAATACATCTCGAGTAATGTGCAGGACATCTCGCGTAATGTCCATGACATCTTGGGCTGAGCGCAGATCATCGCGGCGACCACGAGCGCGCCGCGGACGACGGTGATGTGCAACCGTCGCTGCGACGCGGCCAACTGCGAGGTCGAGCGGGCGCTGCGAACATGTCGGCCGCGTTGCCGAGGGCGCGCCGACGAACATGTCGTCCACGCCGCCGCGGGCATCATTTTTGTGAAGCGCTCGAGTCGGGCGCGCCCATCCGCGCACGCTTGCGGAGTAGAGTCGCCTGGTGACTGTAGTCGACCTGTTAGAGCGGATTCGGCAGCGGGCCGCGGCTCAGGGCATGACGCTGACCGAACTCGCCCGCGCCGCCGAGATGCAGCCGGGCAATCTTCGGCGGATGCTCATGAACACGACGGCGAGCCCACGTCTTGGAAGCGTGATGCGTCTTCTGCCGCCGCTTCAGTGCCAGGTTGACCCGGCAGGCGCTCACTCGTCGGGCGAACTGGTGGCTTTCCTCGACACTGAGCGACAACGCCAGGGCTGGAGCTGGGAGCAGTTGCTGGCGCCGATCGGCCTGGATATCAACAAGACCACTGCGAGCCTTTCGTACCCTGACCGGATGTCACTCGACGTATTTACGCGCCTCGCTGATGCACTTCACATCGATATCGAACTCGTCGACGACCCAAGGTCATCCAAGAAGTATCCCGAGTCGACGGCGACCGCTCCGCACCCAGCCGTGGCACCGACAGCACCGGAGCGATCAGGACCGAAGCGCCGGACTGCCGAGGAGTGCAGGCTGGCCGAGCGGCTGATTGCGGTAGAGAAGGAACTCGCCGAGCTCCGAAAGGCGCAGGCCGACGACGCCGTCTACCTCGCCGGCCTTCTCGAGGCGAACTGCATCCCCGAGGCCATCACCTTCTTCGCGCGACGAGTGCTCTGTGCTCCCTTCGAGGACGCCGACCAGGCCTTCGATGCTCTTGAGCAGCTGGGCCGACCGATAGCGTCAGCATCAGTTACCCCCACAGCGCCGGACACTGTAAGCGACCGGGGCGTGCCGTGCGGGCCAAAGGTGTGCGTGCCTGATTCGTCAGCGAACCCTGCGAGCGACGCGGGCGCGGGCGCGCCCACGACCGCGGCACGCGACCCCGCATCTGACGTCGATTCTCGCCCAGAGCCAGAAGCCGTCGACGTCGACGTCGATCTGCAGCCGCGCCTTGAGCACCGTCGTCGCTACACATATCAGCCGCAGCGAATCACGCTGGCCAGCGTGCCTGATTCGGAGTCGGCGAGTCGGTGGCAGCCGAAGCGCAGGAAACCGCTGTTGTGACGCTAACCCGCGCTAACCCGGCGCTAAGGACAGCCACGGCGTCAGCGTGACAGCTCGTCGCGGCGGGCGGATCGTCGGGCGTTCCTGCACCGTTAGCCCGGCTCGGGCTCGCGGGGGCCCAGCGGCGTGTCTAGACCGCCGCAACTCGGCGCGGTTGAGCATGTGGACGTTAACGGCGCGAGAATGCCGACGCCCCAGTATCATCGCGGCGAGGCGCATCATCGCGGCGAGGCGCATCATCGCGGCGAGGCGCATCATCGCGGCGAGGCGCGTCATCGATCTGCCGGGTCGGGCGGGTCTGTTGGGTCGGCCGGGTCTGTTGGATCGGCCGGGTGAGTGCGAGCAGCGAGGACAACCGGCCGCGATCCGCGGATGCCGTTCCCGCCGCGCGAGTCGGGGACCGTGGAGACCGCAGGGCCATCGGGGCCATCGGGCATGTCCGCCGAGCTGCCGCGGTCGCGCGCCAGCGGGGCATATCCGCCACGCTGCCGAGGTCGCGCCCCACCGCGGGACCGTGGAGCCGACGTACATGTTCGCCGCGCTGCCGCGGTCGCGCGCACCGCGGGGCTGCCGTCCTGCAACACGGATGCCTCGGCGACGAACAGGCCGGCGACGGACGGGCCGCGGGTGTTGCCGGCGGCACCCGCGAGGCCGGTGTCACCGCGAAGGCAACAGCAGCGGGGCGGTGAGCGGCGGCGAGAGGATTTCTGATCGCCAACGGCCCCGTGGTGAAGCCGAATTGGAAAGTGCGTAACATTATGAATTGGCGAAACTCGGAAGATCTACACGGCCTCTGAGCACGGCAAGATCGACGGTGTAGAGGCGGACGAGATGACGGGGATCCAGGAGTTTCCAGAGATCAAAACGATGGTCCGGGGCTTGCCGGGCGCGACCGGGCTCATCATCGCCGTCGGGCATCATCTCCACTGGGCGCGTCATCGGGCGTGCCTGGTTGGGGTTGGTCGGGCGGTTAGGTTGAGCG
>JAYUXQ010000914.1:0-3395 GCA_043752905.1 Nannocystis sp.
TTGCTGGCGTGACCGCGGCCATCGCCATCACCATGCGCCGCCGTCGGTCGGCCGCGGATGAGGCCGCACCATGAACACGCAGCATCTTCCGGCCGCACCTGTTGTCGGCCACGTCCAGCGCGCCCTCGCGGCGCGGCGACACCTCGCCCTCGTCATCACCAGCGCGTCCACGATGCTCGCGGGACTCGTCGTCGGTTACGCCCTCGGCACTGCACACCCGCTCCAGCGCACCCTGGCGCGGGGACACCACAATGGAGTTTGAATTCGCAAGCACTCGAAAGATGCGCCTCGGCGCGCTGGTCATGGCGCGCGGCGAGTTCTGCGTCGAGGTTCTCGAACCCGGCGAATGCGTGGCGCTCGTACTCCTGCGCGGCTGCCTTCAGATCACGCGCCAACGTGCGGGCGAACCCGCGAGCTACTGTCTGCACACCACCCCGCGAGCACCGCTCATCATCATCAATCCTGGCACTTACACAATTGTCGCCGAACGCTCCGCGGTCGGCCTTCGCGGCGTCCGTCGACGCGCATGAATAGGAATCACATGTCCAATCAGACAGGTATCGACTACTACGACTTACTGGTCTCTCGGATCCATGGTGGCGTGTGCGCCTTCCAGAGCCTGCGGGCGCATCGACGCGACCGCACCCACGACAATGCACCACCGCTGGCGGCCCGGACGGACCCACCGCCGCCCGCCGCGTACAGCGATGCGGCGAGTGATGAGCGACCCGGGCCGATGGTCCTCGAGCCCCAAGGGTTCATCGCGCACGGCGGCCGCGTGCTCCCCCTCTTCGGGGACGTGCGCGCCGTCTTCCACGGTGCCCCGCCACCCGTCGAGGCGTCGCAGATGACCCCGCCCCCGACCCGCAGCGCGCCCATGCCCGAGGAGTTGCCGTTGCTTGTGCAGGATCCGCCGAGCAGCCGCCCCGCATCCGCCTCGACCCTCAAGCTGCCGTTGCCCACACCGCCCTCCCGGCTCGGTCTCGTAGGTCGGCCCGCGGAGTCCCCGGCGCCCGCGCCCGAGCCGTCCGCCCCGCCTGCATCGACCACCACAGCCAGTGACGGCGCCACGGCGCCGCAGCACACCGCGCCGTCCGGGCATGGAATCGAGGCGCTGCTGACGGGTCGCGCACAGGCAGAGGCCGCGCGCCTGGAGCAGGTGCACGCGGAGCACCGGGCATGCCTGGCGATGTTGCTGCATGAACACCGCGCCGAGCTGCACGCGCAGGCCGACGCCGACGCCGCCCGCGCGACGCAACTCGTCCGCGAACTGCTCGCCGAGCACCGCGCCGAGCTGACCCGGACCGCCGACGCGCAGGCCGGCAGGCTCGCGCTCGTCTTCTCGCAACACCGCGAGGAGATGGAGGCCACGCGCGCCGAACAGCCCGAGGCCGCGTCCGCTCCGCAAAGCGAGGTGCTGTGCACGGCACTGATCGAGCAGGCGAAGCTCCAGCGCGAAGCCAATGAGGACATCGTGCAGCACATCGCCGAGGTGACAGGCCTCGTCGCAGACCTCGGGCAGACCGTGGGGCTCCTGGCCGTGGCGGTGTACGACGCCCGCCAGGTCCGTGTACCCACGGTCTCGCTCCCGCCGCCCCCGCGGGTCGGCGGGACCGTCGGCGCGGTCGCCACGGCGGCCATGACGACACTCGGTGTTTCCAGCGCCACATCCTCACCTGTCCCCGCAGCCAGCCCGCCAGCACCCGCGGCGGCGACCGTCGGCCGGACGTTGGACGCCGCCAATGTCGGGACCACGCTCGCACCAGCCTCCGTTTCTACGCCGTCGCCGTGCCGGCCTGTCGTGCCCCGGACCGTCGACACCAGCACGCCTGGCGCTTGCACGCCCACGCGGGCAAGCCCGGCCGCGGAGAATGCCCTTGCCAGCGAACGGGTGGCAGATTTCGACGACGACGACGACGACGACGATCTGTCCAATGTCGTCGATCCCGAATGCGGGCACACACGACTGGCCCCCGTGACGCCGATCGTGCGACCCGATTTTGAGGCGACCCATGTCTGACAACAAGGACATCGCCGTCCTGGCGAAGAAGGTCTACGAGTTGTCGATCCTCTCGCCCGCCGAGCTCGACGCCCGCAAGTGGGAGGCGCTGCTGATCCTCAACGCGGTCTACAGCTCCGCGACGCAGGCCGGCATCGACAAGGCCAACGCCGACAAAGCGGCCCGGTTCGGCGCCCAGATCGAGCAGGAGGGCATCCTCTCAAAAATGCACCCGAAGTGGCACCTGCGTACCGACGACGGCAAGCCGCCGGCCGCCCGATTCGCCCTCGAGACCGCACTCTCGAACCCAAGCCGTGACCTCCGCGCGCGCCTCGACACCCTTCAGCTCATCGCCCCCGCCGATCGCCCTCCGCTCGATGACCTGGCGCGTGCCTTCATCGCCGACGCGTTCGCTGGCGCGAAGGGAGCGGCGCGCGAGCAATATCTCGACGTCATGCGGAGCCGCTCGGCGACGTGGTTTCGGGAGCCGTGGCCGATCGTGCTCTCGTTCGAGGGTAACCCGCCGGCGGTGATGATCTTGCTCGACAACCAGGGCAAGACCGACGATGGCGGCTTCTACGACGATAACCCGTCCGATGACAACGATTGGGACAAGCTCACTTGGGCGACCGCGGTGCGCACATGGAATGTCGACTTCCTGCGCGACAACCCCCTCGCCAAACTCTACGTCAACGTCGACACCGCGGTGAACAAGGTGGTCGACACCGCAGGGGAGCTGGCAGGCGGTGCCAACGACGCTGCCAAGAGCCTCGCCAAGATCTTGAAGTGGGCCCCGTACGTCCTCGCCAGCATCGCCACCGTCGGCGTGACCGCGGCAGTCCTCGCCGCTGCAAGGCGAGCACCACAGCTCGCGCCCGCAGCCACATGAAAAGGAGATCATGACAAGACAAGACCACAGCCAATTGCTCACGACCCTGCGCGACGTTGCGACCTCCGCGGCGACGATCTTCGGCACCCTGGCCGGACACCAGGAGGCCACAGCGACATCCCAGCCACCGTCGGCCCCGCCGCCCCCGTCGCGCGACGAGGACGCCGACTGGATCTCCGCAGCGGTGAAAGACCCGGAGCCACCGCCCGATCGCTGCGTGCTGTGCGGGTGCCCGGCACGCTGCATCGTCACGGCCACAAAAGCCCGGATCTGCGAACCCTGCATCCACGCCTCCGCGAAGGAACTGGTGCATCAGCAACAACGCGACGCCGCGACCGTGTGGGTCAACGCCGTCGGCCAGCGCCTGACCGACCTCCTCGTGCTAACCCACGGCGCCGTCGAGGGGGACGGACTGCGGACCTTGCCGATCCTGGACCTCGCACTGGAACAGCTCGTGGTCCAGTTTCGAGACCGGAGCGTGTTGTTCTCGACCGAGGACCGCCGCGC
>JAYUXQ010000915.1:0-3395 GCA_043752905.1 Nannocystis sp.
CCTGTTGCACCGCCCACGCCAGCAGGTGTGCCATGTGCTCCGCGCCGGGCCCGGCCAGCTCCGCGCCGTGCAGTTTACGGTCGCTGCGGGTCGCGTAGATCCGCGATAAACCGACGTTCTTTCGTAGGACTCGCGCGCGTCCCTGGCGACTCCAGTCGACCTCGCCGATCGCGTGGGTCTCCGGGGTCACGCCCTCGAAGCCGTCGCCGACCACCGCCAGCCCGGGATCGGTGAACACCACGCCGAGCTTCGTGCGTCGCGGCTGCGCCACCACGCCGTCGGGCAGACGCGCCGCATTCTCGCCGGCGATGTGCCCCTCGTCCGACGCCTCGTGCAACAGCGGCCGCAGCCCCGACACGTCGCCCGCGAGGAACACATTCGTCTCACCGACCCGCAGGGTCTCCGCAGCGAGATCCCGCGGCTGCCCCTTCTCGTCGAGCACCACCCCCGCGTGCTCCAGCCCCAGCGCGCCGAGCAACGGTCTTCTGCCTGCGGCGATCAGCACCCTCGCCCAGGTCCCGGAGCGCTGCTCGCCGTCGCAGGTGTAGCGCATCGTCACCCCGTCGCCGCCGGCCGCGATCTCCCCCAGGATGTAATTGGTGTGCAGCTCCAGCTCACCCGCGAGGGCCGCCAGCGCCGCCGCCTTGACCCTCGGATCTTTCAACGGCCCGACCGCCCCACGCGTCCCCACGATCGTCACACGGACCCCGAGCCGGTGCAGCGCCTGCCCGAGCTCGATCCCGATCGGCCCGGCCCCGACGACGAGCACGCTCGCCGGCAGCTCCGGCAGCTCGAACACCGATTCATTGCTCAGCACCAGCTCCGACGGCAGCTTCGCGAACGGCCCCGGCACATGCGGCGCCGTGCCGGTCGCAATGACCAGCCCACGAAATTTAATCTGCGTGTGCTCGTCCACCAGCAGCGTATCGGCCGCGATGAGCCGCGCCGCGCCCATGACCAGCGCCCCCTGCTCGATCAATACCCGACAGTCGTCGAGCACGAACGACACGAAGCGGTCACGCTCCGCCCGCACGCGCCGGAGGACCGCCCGCCCGTCGACCTCGACATCCCCGACGCGGATCCCGAAGCCACCCGCGTCATGGACCGCGTGCGCCGCATCCGAGGCCGCGATCAACAATTTGGAGGGCATACAGCCGACCCGCGCGCAGGTCGTCCCGAGGGGACCCCGCTCGATGAGCAGCGCCCGCGCCCCCGCCTTGCTCGCGGCGCGCTGCGCGTTGAGCCCCGCCGTCCCCGCCCCGATCACCGCCACATCGACCGTCCGCGTCTCCATACACCCTCCCTCGTACCACTCAACCCTTGTTCTCGCGCAACACCTGCAGACCTCGCTGCACCGCCGGTCGCTCGGCGATCGCGTCGAGCCACGCCTTGACCCTCGGGTACTCGCCGATGTCGAGGCCGAACGCCTTGTGGTTGCGCATCCACGGATAGCTCGCGATGTCCGCGATCGAGTATTCGCCGGCCAAATAGGGCCCGTGCTTCGTCAGCTGCGTCTCGACCACCTTGAAGATGCGCTTGACCTCGGTCTCGAAGCGCTCGATCGCGTAGGGCAGCTGCTCCTGCGCGTTGCGAAAGTGGAACAGCTGCCCGAGCATCGGCCCGACCGCGCTCATCTGGAACATCAACCACTGCAGCACGCGGAACCGGCCCTGCGTATCTTGCGGCATGAACTTGCCCGATTTTTCGGCCAGGTACACGAGGATCGCACCGGACTCGAAGATCGTCACCGGCGCGCCGTCGGACCCCTCCGTGTCGACCAGCGTCGGGATCTTTCCGTTCGGGTTCTTCGCGCGAAACTCCGGCTTATTTTGGTCACCCGCGCCGATGTTCACGCCGATCACCCGATGCGGGAGGCCCAGCTCCTCGAGCATGATGTGCAGCTTGTCACCGTTGGGGGTCGTCCACGAGTACAGTTCGAGCATGGCGCCGCGAGCATAGCCCCGTCACCATGGCGGCTGACAGCGGGGACCGCTCCTACCCCCAAACCGCCCCTACCGGCCCGGGACCCGCGTTCCGCTGGCCACGCGCGTCTGCCGCGGCGCCTTTACACGCGCTGGCCTCGGCGTGACTCCGGAGCGGGTCACGCCGGACTCGGCCGCCGCGGGCCTGTCCTTCGGGTCAGGCACTGCGATCCCCAGCGCCCGCAGCTCGGCCACCGCCGCGTCGGCCCACCCGAGGTTCGCCGCCGGGCTCGCCGGACTCGGATGCAAGATGCGCCCGATCTTGACGCGATCACCGAGCGCCGTGCGGGCCTGCTGCTCCGCGTAGCCGCCGATCCCGATCACCCACTGTGGCGCGAGCAGCTCGATCGTCCTGCACAGATGGCGATCGCACGCGGCCGTCAGCGCTGCTCGCTCCGCGCTGGCCAGCTTGTCCGGCGTCCGATTCTTGCCGCTCGCCTCCATGAACAGCAGCGGGCAATAGTTGGCGACGTAGTGGTCGGCGAAGAACGCCTGCGCCGTGCCCCAGCGCGCCTCCACCAACCCCCATACCCGCGAACCACTGACCTCGCTGCGCGTGCACGCGAAGCCCTGTACCGGACGGGCCGGATGCTCGAGCGCCGGCCGCTTCACCGTCGCCTCGATGCCGAGGAAGCCACGCACCCGCGCCACCTCGCCGAACGGCACGCCCGTCTGCCCCATCCCGAACGGCCCCGGGTTCATGCCGAGCAGCACCACCTGCTTCCTCGCGCTCGCGTAGCGCTCGATGTACTGCGCCTGCGCGTCCCAGGCGTAATCCAGCGGGTTGTACACGTGGGTCACCGGCGGCCCGAAGCGCAGCGCGTCGACCTCCTGGCACAGGCGGCGGGCGGCGGCCAGCATCTCGGCGGCGAGGGTCGTCGGCATCGTGGCAGCCGGCATAGTCCGCCCGCCCGCGCCACGCAAGCCATGGATCCTCGGCGGCCGCCGGCCCGGGCCGCCACCCGCCTGGACCGGGCCCGGCGCCGCGTACACTGGCGCACAAGTCGCCTTCGTTGCAGTTGCATCAGTCTGGCATCCACGCCGACTGGCGCCGCCGATGGATTTTCATGCGGGTACAAGTGTTCGCCCGCACGCCACGCTGCTATGTTTCGCCGCATGCGCTGGACCCCGGTTGCCCCCCTCGCCGCGTCCCTCCTCCTCGGCTGCAGTCTCGACTTCGGCGGTGGCGGCTCCTGTGGAAACGCCGGTTGCTCCGCCTCACTCGACCTCGACACCGGCAGCAGCGACACCGCCAGCGACACTGACGCCGACACCGGCGGCCCGCCCAATTTCTGGCCCGGCGCCGCGTGTATGGCCGACGCGGACGAGACCCCGCGCTTTTACTTCGACCTGCGCGCCGGCAAGGACCCCGAGCGCGACTACTTCCGCCTGCCCTTCCCCGCCGACCTCCGC
>JAYUXQ010000916.1:0-3393 GCA_043752905.1 Nannocystis sp.
TGGCTCAGACTCTATTGCATACAGGTCAGCGACGGCTGACATGAGGTGACGATTCATGGATGAACCGCTCCCACCCACAGACACTCCCGAGCTTTACACCTTCGGAGACCTCGACCCGATACACGGTCAGGTCATCGAGATGGACTACACCGGTCGAGTCGTCGCTGGCCGCTATACAGTACAATGTCACATCGGCAGCGGGGGTATGGCCGATGTCTACCGGGCGCGCGACGAGCGGCTGTGCCGTGATATCGCGCTCAAGATCTTGAAACCCCGCCTCGCGTCCGAGGAGTGGTGCGCACGGATGTTTCAGGAGGCGCGCGCCTCCGCGGCGATCGACCATCCCCACCTCCTCCGAATTACGGACGTAGGACGGGTCGGCCCCTCGATCTACCTGGCGATGGACCTGCTGCAGGGCACCTCGCTCGAGGCCGTGCTGCGCGCCCAGCCGATGTGCCGACTGCCGTGGCGCCGCGCGATCGAGCTGATCCTGCCGGTCCTCGGCGCTTTTCAGGCCGCGCACGAGCGGGGCTTTATTCACCGCGACATCAAGCCCGACAACCTGTTCCTGCACCGCCGTGGCGACAAAGAGCACCTCGTCGTCCTCGACCTCGGCATTGTCAAACGCATGCCCGCCGAGGCTGTGGACAGCGTCCGCCTGCCAGCTACCGCGACCGGCTACATCCTAGGCACGCCCGCCTATATGTCCCCAGAGCAGGCCAACGGTGTCCCGCTCGATGCCCGTACAGACATCTACTCACTCGGTGTCACGCTATATCGCATGATGACGGGGCACCTGCCATTCGCCGCCTCTCCGGGCGAACCCTACCTGGTCCTCGCCAAACATGTATACGAGTCGCCGCCGCGCTTCGCCGAGGTCACGGCCGCAGCGCTCGACTGCCCCGAATGCCTCGAACAGGTCGTGATGCGTGCGCTCGCCAAGCATCCAGACGGGCGCTATCCGGGCGTGCAGGCCTTCGCGGCGGCCCTGCGGGCCTGCCTCGAGCCCGGGGCCGAATATGCGGAGACACCCCTGCTGCCGAAGCTGAGACGGATCGATGGCACGAGGCTGGCGCCGCGTATCGAGCCAACGCCGTCGGGAAGCATACGACTCCAGGGCTTCGGCCAGGTGTTGGTGATCGCGGCGCTCGCCGGCGCGCTGGTCGCGTGGCGTGGACCCGCGATCCATGAGCACGCCGCGCGTTCCATCTCGCTGTTGGACGAGCCGGAGGTCCCCAGCGTTCCAACGTATGATCGGCTCTTACCGGCGCGGATCGACGCGCCCGCATCGCCGACGTTCGTGCCCGCGCCGTCAACTACCATGATACTACCTGAGGAAGATCCTCGACGGGTCCGCCGAGTGCTCGACAAGGCGAGCGCGGCGGTGGGACGCTGCGTCGATCGTCACGGAGATCCGGACGCACGCAGCTACACAGTCGAGTTGACCGTCGCCGCCACGGGCGTCGTGAAGGCCGCTCGCGGCCTCGATGCCGGCGTCACGCTCGTCGACGCTTGCATCCGCGACGTTCTCATGGCGATCAAGACAAGGCCGGGCCCTGCGGTCAAATTGCGCCACACCTTCAGTTTCACGGGAGGACGGCCATGATGAGGCTCGCGAGCCTCGCGTTGGTGCTCACAGGGGGGTTGCTCGCATCTCCGGGCTCCGCGGATGCGCGGCCAGCATCGGACTGGTCGCTCCCGGCGAGGGAACATAATGATCGGGCCATGGCGCTGATCGCTGCCGGCGAGCATGACGCCGCAGTGACCGAGCTGCTGCGAGCCTACGCGGCGATGCCCGACCCGCTGCAGTGGCGCTCCGGACGGGGCAAAGTTATGGGCTCGCTACGCAGCGCGCTCGGACAGCGTCACGCCGAAACGGGGGATCCACGGCATTTGTGCCGTCTTCAGGCGTTGCTCCGGGAGCACGTCGAGGCGCTTTTGCTCGCTCTCGGTGATGCCGCGGACGCGGACGACGTCGCCGGTAGCATCAAGCGACTGCGTGAGGTCGATGCGGCGCTCGCCGGGACAAGTTGTACGACCCTGACGGAACCAGCGCTTGCGGTCATCTCGGCACCTGCGCGCCAGGTCAGTGTCACGCCTCCTCCCGTGCCTCCGCCAACCCCTGGTCCCGCCCGCGACCACCGGGCCGCACGTGCCGGGGCCGCGCTCCTCGGCGTCGGATTCATCGGCCTGACTGCGATGACGGTCGGGATTATCGTTCATGTTGACAGCCGCAACCGTATTCACAGAATCAATACTCACTTGATGCAAGGAGGCGACCCGATGCCCGGTGACGCCGAGAACGCCGAGCACATGCTCCTTCGCGGCCAGCAGATGCGGGTCCTGGCGATCGCCGGAGGGCTGGTCGGCGGACTTGCGCTGGCCGCTGGCGTCACGCTGCGCATCACCAGTCGGCGAGACCGGCGCCGCACCCGACTCGCTCCGATCGCGGGACCCAGCCACTTCGGCGTGCTGACGCAGATATCGTTTTAGGCGCGACCAGCAGCTCGGCCGTGATCGCCGTCTCGAAGAGACCACCCCGCGCCTCCATGTGCGGATTGGCCGCCCGAGACCCGCGACGGGGCTGCACCGCCCTGACCGCGGGCATGAAGGCGATGTCACAGGTCGAGTCGGTCACGGGGACAGCATGCACCCTCCCGGCGCACGACGATCGGGGACCCGCAGCGATTGAGGACTGCGATCTTTGCAGGTGCGCGGGTGCGACGGCGCGTGCGTCGACGTGCAGAGCGATCCCGACCATTGCGGCGGCTGCGGGGTCGCCTGCGACGGGGTATGCGTCGCGGGCAGTTGCCAGGACAAGGCCGCGTGCGACCTCAAGGTCTGCGACGGCGCCTGCGTCGATACCAGCGATCACCCGCTGCATTGTGGCCAGTGCGACAACGCCTGCGCCGTCGATCAGGTGTGCTTCGCCGGCAATTGCTGGGACTACGAGCCGACCCCCGGCTGCCAGACCTGCGGCGACTGTGACTGCCCCGATCAGGAGACCTGCTGCGACCTGCCCGGATATGGGTTGCACTGCGTCGACACCGAGGCCCCATGCCCCGGCTGATCACGGGATGAGCCGCCGCCGCACACCGCGGCGACGGCTCCTGTCCACTGTATCATTGTATCATTGCGGCTTGACGACGACGTCCGTCAACACCGCCGCGCTTCCGCCCGCCGGGTATGCGTACGACGAATAGCTGTCGAGCCCCCACACCACCACGCCGAAGGCGCCCTCGCTCTCGGCGATGTGGTGGCCGTTGGTGCAGCCGTTGACGCCGATGTCGGCGCGCACGAGGTCGACGGTCGTGAACTCGAACAGCCCGTCGCCACCGACCGGCTTCCACCCGCCGAGCTCGCCGAGGCAGTCGACCGTCACCGGCGCGAAGC
>JAYUXQ010000917.1:0-3390 GCA_043752905.1 Nannocystis sp.
CAACGACGGCTGCTCGGCGACCTGCACCGTGCAGGCGGGCTACACCTGCACGACGGCGACGCCGAACGTGTGCACGACGTCCTGCGGTGACGGCGTCAAGGCCGGCGCCGAGGCCTGCGACGACGGCAACACGACCGCCGGCGACGGCTGCTCGGCGACCTGCACCGTGCAGTCCGGCTACACCTGCGTGGGGACGACGCCCAGCGTCTGCACGACGACCTGCGGCGATGGCATCAAGGCCGGCGCCGAGGCTTGCGACGATGGCAACGTGGTGAGCGGCGACTGCTGCTCGTCGGCGTGCCAGCTCGAGGCAGGCTGCGAGATCGAGCCCAACAACAACAAAGCGGAGGCCGATGCGAGCCTCAACGTCGCCGTCTCCGGCACCGTCTACAAGGCCAGGACGAGCCCGATCGGCGACGTCGACTACTGGAGGATCACGCTCCCCTCGGCCTCGGACGTGAAGATCGAGACCTTCGACTCCACCGGCCCGCTCAACTGCGTGACCATCGACACGAAAGAGACGCTCTATGCCAGCGATGGCACGACCCAGGTCGCCTTCGACGACGACACGGGCCCGGGCAACTGCTCGCTGCTCGATCCGGCGACCGCCACCTCGGTGCGGCAGCTCCAGGCCGGCACGTACTACCTCAAGGTCAACGACTACCAGAGCAACGACCTCATCAACTACACCCTCCGGGTCACCCTCACGGCCGTCTGCGGCAACAACGTGAAAGAGGGCTTCGAGGTCTGCGACGACGGAAACCTGGTCAACAGTGACGGATGCGAGAGCAACTGCACCAACACTCCGGTCTGCGGCAACGCCGCCAAGGAGAACGGCGAGACCTGCGACGACGGCAACCTGTCGAGCCAGGACGCGTGCCTCGCGACCTGCAAGCCCGCCAGCTGCGGCGACGGCCAGGTGTGGATGGGCATGGAGGAGTGCGACGACGGCAACAACGTCAACGCCGACGCGTGCACCAACATGTGCAAGGCCCCGGCCTGCAACGACAACATCAAGAACGGCATGGAGACCGCCACCGACTGCGGCGGACCGATGTGCAAGCCGTGCTCGATCGCAGGCCTGGTGATCAACGAGGTCGACTACGATCAGGCCGGCACGGACAGCGCCGAGTTCGTCGAGATCCTCAACAACACCGCCGCGCCGATCAACCTCATGGGGTATGCTGTGGTCCTCGTCAACGGCAGCAACAACACCACATACGCGACGATCGCCCTCACCGGCACGATCAATGCCGGGCAGTACCTGCTGGTCGTCCCCCCGGCGACCGCCGTACCGAACGGGGTGCTCAAGGCCAGCTTCCCCGGGGCGACCAATCAGCTCCAGAACGGGACGCCCGACGGCGTCGCGCTCGTCAACACCACGACGATGAAGCTGATCGACGCGCTCTCCTACACCGGCGCGATCACTTCGGTCGTGATCGCCAACGTCGGCACCGTCAGCCTCGTCGAGGGTATGGTCATCCCCGCGAACATCGCCGATGTGGATATCGGCTCGTTCTCTCGGGTCCCCAACGGCTACGACGGCAACAACGCGGCCACCGACTGGGTGCTCTCGAAGACCCCGACGCCAGGCCTGCCAAACGTGCCCTGAGCGCCATCCACGACCCCTGGGCACGCGCTCGCGGCGACGGCCGAGGTTGCCGCGCAGCGGGCCCGTGCCACACTCCCGGGGGTGTCCTGGGCGATCCTGGTCGTCGGTCTGACCGGCTTGTTCTCCACGCTCAACGCGTTCTTCCCGATCCGCACGCGCTGGCTGGCGATCGTCGGGTTCTTCGCGGGCTGGCTGACGATGGAGCTCACCCTGCACATCCTCGTCGGCAGCGCCGTGCTGCTCGGGATCCTGATCGCGTACGGCGGGCTCCAGGCGTGGCCAGGGCAGCTCGGCCTGGCCCTCGCCGCGGCCTCCGCGGGCGGCCTGCTCGGGCTCTACCTGCGCTCGCGCAACGCCCGGGTCACCCTGCGCGAGTTCTACAAGTCGGCCGCGCTGGAGATCCACCCGGACTCGCCCCGCTATCCGCGCAGTCACATCGCGTTCCCGTTCCTGGCGTTCCGCCGGCGCGACATCGACGTTGTCCACAACATCCCGTTCTCACAGGTCGCCGGCCAGACCCTGCGCCTCGACGTGTTCCGTCCGAAGGGCCCGAGCGCCGGGCTGCGCCGGCCGGCGGTGCTGCAGATCCATGGCGGCGCGTGGGTGCTGGGCTTCAAGCAGTATCAGGGCATCCCGTTGCTGTCGCACCTGGCGGCGCAGGGCTGGGTCGGCTTCAACATCGACTACCGCCTGAGCCCGAAGGCGTCGTTCCCCGAGCACCTGATCGACTGCAAGCAGGCGCTCGCGTGGATCCGCGAGCACGCCGACGAGTACGGCATCGACCCTGAATTCATCGTCGTCACCGGCGGCTCGGCGGGCGGCCACCTCGCGGCGCTGGTCGGGCTGACCGCGGGCGACCCGGAGTATCAGCCGGGCTTCGAGTCGGCTGACACCACGGTGCACGCCGCCGTCGTGTTCTATGGCGTCTTCGACCTCACCAACCGGCTCGGCACGCGTATCGGCGGTTACCGCAAGATGCTCGAGCGCGTGGTGATGAAGGCCAAATACGACGAGCACCCGGAGCTGTTTAGCCGGGCCTCGCCGATCGACCGCGTGTATCCGGGTGCGCCGACTTTTTGCGTCATCCACGGTACACGTGACACGATGACGCCCGTCGAGGACGCGCGCTTCTTCGTCGAGAAGCTGCGCGCCGTGTCGTCGAATCCCGCGCTGTACATCGAGATGCAGGGGGCCGAGCACGCGTTCGACACCTTCCCCTCGATCCGCACGGTGCCGGTGATCGAGGCGATCGAGCGCTTCCTCGACTCGCTGTATCGGGCCTACTGCGCCGGCAAGGGCGCGGCGACCGGCGCGGCGCAGACGATCCCCGCGATCACGGCCACGCCCGCGAACGCGGCGGCGCCCTGACGGACCCACACGACGAAAGAGGGAGTGGTTCTATGCATCGCATGACCGGGATGGACGCGAGTTTTTTATACATGGAGTCGCCGCGCCTGCCGATGCACACGCTCAAGCTGGTGATCGTCGACGTCGAGGACGTGCCGGGCGGCTATCGCTTCGAGCGCGTCGCCGAGGTGGTCGCGGCGCACCTGCACCTGTTACCGGCGCTGCGCCGGCGGGCGCTCGCGGTGCCGCTCGGGTTGCATCACCCGGTGTGGATCGACGACCCGGGGTTTCGCATCGGCGAGCACATCGAGCGCGTGGTGCTGCCGGAAGGGGCCGGCGACGCCGAGCTCGACGAATTCACGGCGAGCGTGACCGAGGGCCCGCTCGACCGTGGTCGGCCGCTGTGGCACCTGTGGGCGATCGAGGGCCTG
>JAYUXQ010000918.1:0-8349 GCA_043752905.1 Nannocystis sp.
GAGAGTGCTGGTACCGATCGAGAACAAGCGGCAGTTCCTGGAGGTCAACGGCGACGTGCTGGAGCGGGTGGACCCGATCTTTTACGGGGACGTGCGGCAGGCGGCGTTCAAGGCGCTCGGGCTGAACTGATCGACCGCTTACCTCATGACCGTGACCGCTACTCCCACCCAACCGGCATCCATCCCACAGGTTGCTGCTGCGCGGCTCCACGCGCCTCCACCAGCTCTCCAAGAGGTGGGCTGACTCCCGAGAGATTTGGGGACTCGCGGGAGTTCAGGCCCTGGGCGAATTCATGAAGTACGACGCGGACTTGTGGCGAAAGGCGAGCGCTGACAAGGGGTTGGGAAAGTCCGCGTCGTACTGCGTTGAACAGTGAGAGTCTGGCTTACGCCGAGTTAGACGCGGGCGTGATCACGCCTCCATCAACTCCAGCGCGAGCACTGCTCGCGCGGCGTCAGGGCCCGCTGACCAGCGGCGGTCGCAGGGGCAGCACGACGGTGAAGGTCGTGCCGCGGTCGGGCGCGCTGACGACCGTGATCGTGCCACCCATGTAGTCGCACAGGCTGCGGCAGATCGCGAGGCCGAGACCGGCGCCGTCGCGGCGGCGCGTGGCCGAGGGGTCGACCTGCGTGAAGGGTTCGAAGATCGTGGCGAGCTGCGTCTCTTGCATGCCGATGCCAGTGTCGGCGACGGTGAAGCGTACGCGGTCGTCGTCGCGGCTGGCCTGCAAGGTGATCGTGCCGCCGCCGCCGGCGACGTGGGCGCCGAACTTGGCCGCGTTGCCGAGCAGGTTGAGGAGGACCTGGCGGATGCGGATCGGATCGCCGGTCATGGTGCCGAGGTCGTCGGAGAACTCGACGACCAGGCGTTGTTTGCCGCGCGTGAGCTCGGGTCCGAAGGTGGAGACGACGTCGGCCAGCAGCGAGGCGAGCACGATCGGCTCGCTGCCGAGGTCGAGGCGGTCGGCCTCGATCTTGGTCAGGTCGAGGATGTCACTGATGAGGCCGAGCAGATGCACCCCGGCCTGCCGGATCCGTCCGCAGTCCGCGATCATCTCCGCGAGGCCGCGCGCCTGGGCCTCCTCGGCCACCAGCTCGCCGTAGCCGAGGATCGCGTTGAGCGGGGTCCGCAGCTCGTGGCTCATGTTGGCGAGGAAGCGCGTCTTGGCGAGGTTGGCGGCCTCGGCGGCCTGCCGGGCGGAGTCCAGGCGGGTAAAAAAGAGGGCGTGTTCGATCGCTATCGCGGCCTGTACGGCGAGCACGCTGAGGGTCTGCAGGTGCCGCTCATCGAACACGCCGACGCTGAGGTTGTTCTCGAGATAGAGGGCGCCGAGGCGCTGCCCCTGATGCAGCAACGGGGCGCACAGCGTCGAGCGCGGGCGGGCGGCACGGACGTGCGGGTCGTCGGTGAAGCGCAGGTCATGGCCGAGGTCGGCGACCGCGAGCGCCTTGCCGGTCCGCTGCACGTAGCGGACGAGCGCCACGGACACGCCGGCGCAGTCGGCCAGGGCGACGCCACCGAGGTCGACGCAGCGGGCATTGGCGACGTCGTAGCTGCGCACACCGACCAGCCCCTGGCCGCGCTCGAGCATGAGCACGCCGCGCTCGGCTCCGGCGTTCTCGACGACGATCGCCATGATCTTGTCGAGCAGGCGGTCGAGCTCGATCTCCTCGGCGAACGCCTGGGTGGCCTTGAGCACGCTGGCGAAGTCGAGGGCCATCGGCAGGTGCAGGGTGGTGCTGCTCACCGATGACGACGGACCGCTCTGGATCGATGCGTGAGGGCCGTCGCCGCCGACCGGGGCGCCCCAGCGCTCGATGCCCGGGTAGCTCCGGTCCAGCGCCGCGACCCTGGCGCGGGCGCCCCAGCGCAGGTAGGCCTGACGGGCGCGGCCGAGATAGACGCGGGCGAGGTCGCCGAGGCCGGCGCCCTCGTAGAAGCGGGCCGCGGTGACGCAGGCGAGCGCCTCTTGCTGCACGAAGCCGTGCTCGCGGGCGCTGTTCACCGCGTGCTCATAGTGACGGATCGCAGCGCCGTCGTCGCCGTGGACCCGCGCGAGCTCGGCCTCGACCAGCTGGTGGAGCGCGGTGAAGTTCACCGGGTTCTCGGCGGCGTGGGCCGCGAGCTTGCGCGCGCAGGACCGCATGGCCCGGACGGCCGCGACGCGGCCGAGGGCGCCGCGCGTGGCGTGGTCGCGGGCCAGCAGCAGCGCGCGGTGGGCGTGATGCTGGACCTGCGCGATCGAGACGAGCACGCGGGTGACCTCGGGGTCGGCCTGCTCCGCGATGGCGAGCGCCTCGGCGCCGGGGCCCGCGTGCAGGGCCTGCTCGATCGCGAATTGCCACGAAGTGTGCTGCCAAACGCGGGCGTCGTCCGGGCTGAGCTCGACGAAGTCGACGACCTCCTCGGCGGGCGCGGGCTCGCCGACGAACCAGGCGACCATGCAGCGAAACGAACGGAACGCCCGCAACACCGCGACCAGTTTGTTACGGCGCGCGAACGTCATGGCGCGATCGATGTCCTCGCGGACCTGGTCGATGGGACAGCCGGCGCTCCAGCGCAGGGTGGCGAGGCAGACCTGGGCGAGGCCGGCGTACAGCAGGCTGCCGGTGTCGACGCCGCACTGATGGGCCTCGCGCAGCATGGCGAAGGTGTCGCGCACCGGGTGGCAAAAGGCCTGCACCAGGCTCCCGTAGAGAAAGCGGACCAGGGCCTCGATGCTGCGGTCGGGGTGGTGTTCGAGCAAGGTCAGCGCGGCTCGCCCGTAGGCGTCCATCTGGAGCCGGTCTCCGGTCCCCACGCCGATGATGAGGCCGTAGCTGATGAGCTGGGCGGCGGTCCCCGGTGAGACGCCGTGGTGGATCGACATCCGGAGGCATCGCAGGGCGATCTGCGTCATGAGCCGGAGGTCGATCTGGGCGGCCGCGCCGCTGATGGCGCTGAGTAGCCGGAGCTGCTGCCGAATGTTCGCGTCGCCGAGGCCCGGCAGCGCCAGCAGGTCCTCGGGCCCGCGGCGACCGATCGCGGCGCGCGTGCGCACGAACTCGGCGATGAGCGTGGGCACGCCCGGCTTCGGGTGGAGATCGAGCCCGATGCGCCGCAGGCCCGCGAGGCCGACGAGGCATGCCTCCTGCAGCTTGTCGAGGTGCACGAGCAGGCTGACCTGCAGCTCGTAGACGGCGGCCCGCTCGCGGTCGTCGCGGGCCCCGGCGAGGAGCTCGGCGAAGCCACGCTCGGCGCCGCTGAAGTCGCCGGTGACGAACAGGCTCTCGGCGCGCAGCAGCTGCAACGCGTGGCGCAGCGCGTGCTCGTCGGCGCCCGGCGGCGCGGCGGCGAGGCCGGCGGTCGCGTAGGCGACCGCGGCCGCGAAGGCCCCGGCTGCGCGGGCTCGCCGGGCCATATCGAGGCCGAGGCCGGCGACGACCCGTCGCTCGTCGGGGTCGTCCACCAGGGGCAGGGCGAGGTTGTAATGATCGGTGACCTCGAAGGTCGTGTTGTCCGCCCTGTCGACGTGGGCCCGCAGGTGGCGCGCGATCGCCAGGTGGTGCCGGGCCTGGGCGCGCGGCTCGAGGGTGGCGAGCACGGCCTGCTGGACGCGGTCGTGGAAGAAGTGGTGACGCCCGGCGGTCACCACCAGGAAGCCGGCCGCCACCGAGGTGTGCAGGGCCGTCGCGACGGCGGCGGCCGGGATGCCGACGAGTCGTTGCAGGAGCGCGGCGTCGAAGCTGCCGCCGAGGCAGGCGGCGAGGTGCAAGACGTCGCGCGTCCCGGGGTCGAGCTCGCGGGTGCGCTCGGCCATCCGCGTGACGACATCGGTCGAGGTGGCGGCGGCGAGGACCGCCGGCAGCTCCCACACGAAGCCGCGTTGCTCGGGCGAGGAGCGCAGGAGGTCGTGGCGGTAGAGGTCGCGCAGAAATTCGCCGCACAGCAGCGGCACGCCGCCGCAGCGGTCGTGGACGACGGCCGCGAGCGCGCGCAGACCGGGGTCGTCGGGCGGCCGCGCGAGGGCCTCGGCGCACAGGGCGGTGACGGCGTGGATGTCCAGCGGAGCGATCGCCAGCTCGGTGATCGGGCAGCCGCTCGCGGCGATCGTGGTGATCTCGCGGCGTAATGGGTGATCGTCGCCGACCTCGCCGTCGCGGTACGACGCGACGACGAGCAGGCCCGGGGTCTCGGCGTCGGACAGCAGCGCGGTCAGCAGCTCGAGCGAGGCGGCATCGGCCCATTGCAAGTCGTCGAGCTCGAGCACCAGCGGCGTGCGCGGCCCGGAGAACGCGCGCACGAAGCCGAGCAGGGCCCGGTGGGTCCGGCTACGCGCGGCGGACGGGGTCATGCCGATGATGTTGGTGGTGTCGACGGGCTCGCTCGCGGCGCGTGGGCCGAGCAGGGCGCCGACGCCCGGCAGGAGGTCGAGCAGCGGGCCGCTGCGCTTGCCGAGCGTGCGCGCGAGCTCCCAGCGGACGCGCGCGAGGCCCTCGTCGCTGCTGGCGAGCGCGCTGTCGACGAGCTGGGCGAGGGCCTCGCGGACGGCGGCGTACGGCTGGTCGCGGCGCAGCTGGTCGAACTTGCCGCGGATGCAGGCGCCGGCCCCGAGCTCGCGGTGCAGCTCGCGGATCACCGCCGTCTTGCCGACGCCGGCCGGGCCGGTCACCAGCACCAGCTCGCACGCGCCGCCGCGGATCCGCGCGTGGGCGGCCGCCAGGGCGGCCACGGCGGCATCACGCCCGAACAGCCGCGCGGGCACCTCGAAGCCGGGCGCCGGGTCGTCCTGTCCGAGAGGAAATGTCCCGAGAGACAGGCCCTCGGCGAGCATGGAGCGACAGCGCAGGAGGTCGGCCTTGAGCCCGAAGGCGCTGCGGTACCTGTCCTCCGCGGCCTTGGCGAGGAGCTTGAGGACGATGTCCGAGAGCGCGAGGGGGATCGTCGGGTCGTGCGAGGCCGGGGCCGTGGGCACGCGAGCGACGTGGGCATGCACGAGCTCGAGCGCGTCGCCGGCGAACGGCGGGCGCCCGAGCAACATCTCGTGGAGCGTCGCGCCGAGCGAGTACAGGTCGCTGCGGTGGTCGATCGGCCGATTCATGCGCCCGGTCTGCTCCGGGGCGATGTAGGCCAGCGTACCCTCGAGCACCGCCGGGCTGCGCAAGGCGGGCAGCTCGCGCGTCACCCGGGTGGCGATCCCGAAGTCGATCAGCTGCACGCGGTCGGCCGGATCGACGAGGATGTTGCGCGGCTTGATGTCCTTGTGGATGACGCCCCGCTGATGCACCCGACCGACGATCTCGGCCAATCGGATCGCCACGTCGAGCCGCTCGAGCAGCCCGCGCGGCGCGGCCTCCAGCCAGCACGCGAGGTTGATGCCGCCGAAGTCCTCGAGCACGAGGGTCAACGCGCCCCGCTCGTCGAGCAAGGCCCGCGCCTCGGCCACACCCGGCACGTCGAGGCTGCGCAGGATGTCGTACTCGCGGCGCAGGCGGGCGGCCTCCGCCGGGCTGCTGCGCTCGGGTGCCAGCCGCTTGAGGACCACGAGCGAGCCGTCGCGCTCGTCGCGGGCACGCTCGAGCGTGAAGGCTGCCCCCTGATGCAGCTGCTCGACCAGGACGTAGGTCGTCAACGTGCCCGCATGATAGCGAGAGATGGCGAGGAGACGCGAGCTGGGCGCTCATTTTTCGCCACGAGCCTGCGTCTTGCTCCACGAACTTGTCCAGGGCCGGAGCTCCCGTGAATGCCCCAATCTGCCTGCGCGGTAAAATACATCCGAGCGTCGACCGGGGACCCGATCCTCGGGCTCGACGCGCAGCCTGTCACCCGCGAGCGGTGGGCCGTCCCGCGGTGTGGCGGGCCAGCCTCGGTGGGATCGCCCATGTCGACCGACGCATGCGGGCTACGTGGTCCTGCCGATAGAATCGCGCGACAGCCTCGTTGGCGGCTAATGGTACGAGCGCGACGTCCCTGACGAGCAACTGTCGCGCCTCCCGTTCGTCCCCGGGGTCAACCCATGCCGCTGGGTCCGCCAGCCGCGGACGCGCCGATGGCCGGGCTGGGCGACCGAACATCTCGGGTTGCCCGCGAGGAGCACCACCGGAAGCCTCGTCGCCGCACTCCCGCCGGCGCGTCGCGGCTCGCCGTTCGGCTGCGCCATCACGGCTGGTGGCTCGTACACGACCTCGTTGCCCACCCGCTGCTCGCCCTCGCCCCGCGGCGGCCGAGCGTCGCGCTGCACGACTGGACCAGCCGCCGCCTCAACCTCGACGAGGCCATCGAGCCCTCGCCGGTGCCGCGGATCGAGCGACGCTTGTGGTGGCTCGTGCATAACCTTGTCAGTCACCCCACGATTCGCTGGCACGACACGACGGCCCGGCGCATGGCCGTCCACGGTTGGGTCTAAACCGGCAAGGGCAGGTCGAGACTGGATCGCCAGGGCGATGTCATGGCGGAGCCGCGTGCCGTGTGGAGCGCGGGTGCGGGTTGGTTACCCGACGCGATCGGGCGGACGATCGTCCGAAGCGACACGGTCCTGACCCCCAGTTTTCGGTCGCTTTCTCGACCTCGCTCGTGCCCTGTAACATCCCCGGCCTTGCGGGTACTGGGGGGGTTGGAAGCCATGGACCATGGGTCCAGATCGCTCCCTCCGCCCTGCGATGTCGACCACGACCCACAAGCGCCTGCAATTTCTTACCTGGGTGGTTCTGGCGATCCTGATCCTGATCCCCATGGCGACCTTCACGTACAAGGTGATGGTCCTCGACTACCGGATCGCCAACATCTTGCCACAGACCGAGTATCGGGTCGGTCTGCGGATGACGCTCGACGGCGGCGACGGGCGGGTGCGGGTCGCCACCTATACGCCGGTCGATGACGTCCGCCAGACGATCCGCGAGGAGAGCCAGACGGCGCCGCAGGTGCTGCATTACACGCTCGAGAGCGAGGGCCTCAATCGCCAGGCGATCTGGCTGGGCGCGCCGGTCCCCGAGGGGGTCGAGATCCGCTACGAGTTCTCGGCGCTGCTGTCGGCCGTCGAGTTCAAGCTTGCGCCGGACCTCACGGTGCCGGAGAGCTATCCGCGGGCGGTCCGCGAGTATCTCCAACCGACCGAAGAGATCCAGGTCGACGCGCCCGAGGTCCGCGAACGCCTGCGGGCGATCGGGGCCGATCGCGGGCCGCTCGGCGAGCGCCTGCAGCGGATCTATGATGATACCGCCAGCCTCGGATATCGCACCTTCAAGGGCACGACCGACGCCCTGACCGCGCTACGCCTCGGCGAAGCGAGCTGCAACGGCAAGAGTCGGCTGCTGGTGGCGATGGCGCGGGCCACCGGGATCCCGGCGCGCCTGGTCGGCGGCCTGGTGCTGCAGGCGGGCAGCAAGCGGACCTCGCACCAGTGGGTCGAGGCCTACGTCGCCGGCCACTGGGTGCCCTTCGATCCGACCAATCATCACTTCGCCGAGCTGCCGGCCCACTACCTCGCGCTGTACCGCGGCGACGAGGCGCTGTTTCGTCATACCAGCGAGATCAACTTCGACTATATGTTCACGATCCGCGAGCGCCTGGTGCCCTCGCCGGAGGCGCGCGCGTCGTTCTCGGCGTTCAACGTGTGGGACCTGTTCGCCCGCCTGCGGCTGCCCTTCTCGCTGCTGCAGACGGTGTTGATGCTGCCGATCGGCGCGCTCGTCGTGGTCCTGTTCCGCAACGTGCTCGGCGTGCCGACCTTCGGCACCTTCCTGCCGGCGCTGATCGCCGCCTCCGTGGCGGCGACCGGGCTGCTATGGGGGATGGTGAGCATCGTGATCGTCACGGTATCGGTGCTGTTCGCCCGCCTCGGGCTCCAGCGCCTGCAGCTGCTGCATTCGCCGACCCTGGCGATCCTCCTGACGGTGGTCGTGATGTCGATGCTCGGGACCAGCCTGCTCGCGGATTACCTCGCGCTCGAGGAGCTGGCCCGGGTCGCATATTTCCCGATCGCGGTGATGGCGATCACCTCGGAGCGCCTGTACCTCGTGCTCACCGAGCGCGGGTTTCGCTCGGGTATGACGCACTACGGCGGCACCCTGCTGGTCGTGCTCGCCTGCTACCTGGTGATGAATTCGACGGCGATGCAGGTGCTCGTGAGCGGCTTCCCGGAGGTCCTCCTGCTGGTGATCGCCGCCAACATCTACCTCGGTCGCTGGGTCGGCGTGCGCTTGATCGAGATCTGGCGGTTTCGCCGGCTGTGGCGCAGCGGGGAGGTGCGGACATGAACGACGACACGACGACCTCCGCGCGTGAGGGCTGGTGGCGGCGGTTGCAGCGGGCGCGCGAGCGCCTCGCCCCGGTGTTCGGGATGAACCGCCGCAATGTCGAGCTGGTCTACG
>JAYUXQ010000919.1:0-8346 GCA_043752905.1 Nannocystis sp.
GTGCGGCCGACGAAGGCCGGGGCGGGCGGGCCCTTGGCGGCCTCGGCAGCGGGTGCGGCCTGCTTCGGCTTGCCCTCGCAGGCGGGGGCCAGCGCGAGACCTGCTCCGAAGGACAGGTGGACGAGGACGTGCGGGAGGCGGGTCATGCGGGCGGTGGCAGCATAGTCGCTGGGCGGGCGGCCGGGCGTGCTGGCACGCGTGTAGTGGGTCACCTGCTCAGGCGGCCGGGGTGGCCGCGAGCCCGCACTCGCGGGCGTAGTCGGTCAGCTGGTCGCGCAGGAGGCGGCGGGCGCGGTGGAGGCGGCTCATGACGGTGCCGAGCGGACACTGCATCTGGTCGGCGGCGTCGCGGTAGGGGAGGCCCTGGAGGTCGACGAGCACGACGACCTCGCGGTAAGGCGCGGGCAGGGCGGCGAGGGCGGCGAGGACCTCGTCGGAGAGGCTCTGGCCGTGCCAGGCCTGTTCGGGGTCCTGGGCCTCGTCGAGGCGGCCGCCGTCGAACAGGTGGTCGAGGAGGTCGCTGCGGGCGGCGGTCACGTCGACGACGCGCTGGTGGCGGTGGCGCGAGATGAAGGTGTTGACGAGGATCCGCGACAGCCAGGCGCCGAGGCTGCCGCCCGGGTGATAGCGGTGCCAGTTCGACCACGCCTTCATCAGCGACTCCTGCACGAGGTCCTGGGCCTCGCTCGGCTGGTGCGTCAGGCGCATGCCGACGCGAAACAGTCGCGGGAGGTGCGGCGTGGTCTGGGCCAGAAAGTCATCGCAGGCGGTGGTCATGCCCGGTCTTTAGCAATTCGAGACCCATCAAAAATCTTTCGTGATCTCGATGGTTTGCTGATCTCGCGCGCGGTCGGGTCGGGCGCCGGGTAGCAAAGTGCGGGGTGATGACACGATCCGTGTCAAGGCCCGCGAGCCGCTCACGGGGGCGTGCGCGCGCTCGCCGGGCGTGGCGTGACCGGCTCGCTCGTCGGCAGCAGCAGCCAGCGATGGGCGGCGAGCGGGAGGGCCGGGAGACGCAGGGTCTGCTCGCGCCACGCGACGTCGACCCAGCCGGGGCCGGGCTCGTCGCCCTGCGTCGCCTCGCCGGCGTCGAGGAGCTGCCAGCGACAGCGGTCGCCGCCAGGGGGGTGGAGCAGCGCGGCCGCGGCCGCCCGCGCGACGCCCGGGTGCGGGTCGACGAGGGCGAGGCGGGCCAGGTCGGCCCGGGTGTCGCGCTCGAGGTCGATCGGGCAGGCGGCGGCGGTGAAGCTGGCGAGCGCGCGGACCCGCGGCGAGGGGTCGCGCAGCAGGCCGGCGAGGGTCGAGCCGTCGCGGGCCGTGGTCGCGGCGCAGGCCCGCATCGCGGGGTCGCGGTCGGAGGCGGCGGCGGCGTTGGCACGGTCGCGCAGGTCGGCGTGGGTCCGGTCGACCCGGCCGAGGCTGGCGAGGGCGAGACAGCGGTCGATCGGGGCGAGCCCGGGATCCGCGGCCCAGCCAGCGAGGGTCGCGGGGGTCACGGCGTCCTGCGAAGATAAACGCCGGGTCCCGGCCGCGAGGGCCAGCAACCATGGCCGCCGCTGCGGGGGGCCGTGCGGGTGCGCGAGGGCCCCGGCGGCGGCGGCCGGGAGCCAGCCCGGGGACAGCTCGGCGAGGGCGGCCGCGGCGATCAGAGCGTCGGGGGCGCGCAGCCGGGCGTGCCAGGCCTCGCGGTCGTCGGCGGCGGGCCACGCGGGCGGCGTCGCGGCGACGGTCGGCGGCTCGAGGGCGGCGAGCAGGCGGGCGACGGCGAGGGCGAGCGGCGGCTCGAGGCCACGGTCCCGGGCTGCGCGCAGGGCCGGGCCCGCGGCTGCGCCCTGAAGCAGGAGGGTGTCGAGCACGAAGGGCTGCAGGGCCTCCTCGCGCAGGCGGTCGACGAGGCCGTCGATCAACGCCTCGCTGGGGGTGGGACGCCGGCCGAGGGCCTCGCCGACGTTGCGGTAGGTGAGGCCGCGGGGTGGGGCGTCGAGCATGCGCAGGAGCGCGGCGTCGACCTCGGCGCCGGGCAGGGCGGCGAGCGCGAGGATCATCTGTCGGCTGACGTAGACCTCGTCGCCGGCCTCGAGCGCGCGCTGCAGCGGCGGCGCTGCTCTCGAGTCGCGGAGGTTGGCGAGCGCCTCGGCGGCGTCCTGACGGACCTGCGGGTCGGGGTCGACGAGCAGGCGCGCGAGCGCGAGCGGGGCCGGGTCGGTGACGCGACCGCCGGGGCCCGCGGGCGGCGGCCCGAGCAGTCCGAGGCTGCGAGCGGCTGCGCGGCGCACGGGCGGGGCCGTGTCGACCAGCTTGGCGATCAGGGCGGTGCGGACCCGCGTGACCTGTCCCTCGGGCCAGGCGACCCGAGCGAGGGTGTGACCGGCCTCGGCGCGCACGGCCTCATCGGCGTCACGCAGCGCGGCGAGCAGCAGCGTGGAGTGATCGGCCCCGGCGAGCGCGACGACCCGCAGCGCGGCGATCCGGACCCCCGGATCTCCGGCCTCGTTCGTCCATTCCTTCAGGGCCGCCGGGACGCACTCGAGCATCGTCCGCTCGAGGCAGGCGTGCAGGGCTTCCCGGCGGATCGACGCGGTGCCGTCCGCGAGCGCCTCGAGGATCAGGGCTGCGACCAGGGCGGTCGGGTACCGGTCGAGCGCACGCAGGGCCTGGAGTTTGTGCGCCTCCGGGACGCCGATCCCGCTGCCGGCGTGCAGCGGCTCGGCCGTGCGGGTCACCTCGCTCGGCCACAATGGCCAGCGGTCGCCGGCCGCGGCCGGTGTCGCGGCAAGCAGCCCGGCGAACCCGAGTAGCAGCCCCGGCAGCCGGCCGATGATCCGTGAGGTCATCGGGGTCTACTTGCCGACCTTGGTGTCGTCGCGGGCCTGGCGGATGCCGTCGAGCAGCGACTGGGCGCGGGCCGAGAGCAGGGTGCCGTCGTCGAGGTGGGCGGCGGCGAGGCGCTCGAGCCACGGCTCGACCGCTTTGCGAATTTCTGGAGCAGTCGCGCGGATCTGGCCCATGGTGTGCAAGATCTTCATCGCGTAGGTGTCGGGCGGGAGCAGGAGGTCGGCCGGCTCGTCGGCGCCGTCCGGGCGCAGGAATACGGTCTCGCTCGGGCACTGGGTCGCGCGCTCGGCCGGGCTCGCGGTGTCGTAGGCGTGGACGAGGGGCAGGTTGCTGCGCTCGTTGCCGATGATCCCGATCGCGTGGACGATCGCGCAGCGGGTCAGGATGTTGGCCGAGGGCAGGCGCTCGGCGAGCACGATGTCGAGGTTCCTGGCCTCGCGCTGGTCGCGGTGCTGGGCCAGCGCCCAGGCGGCGACCCGCTGGGCCTTGACCTCGCCGCGCTGGAGGACCTCCGTCAGCAGCGGGATCGTGGTCGGGACCTGGATGAAGCCGGTCGCGTAGGGCAGGCGGCGGTCGAGGCCGCCGGCGTCGAGCTCGCGGCGGATCTCGGCCTGGAGCGGCGCGGCGACCGGGCGGTGCTGGAGGCGGGCGAGGGCGATCAAGGCCTCGTGGCGGACGGCCGGGTCGGGCTCCTCGCTGGCGGCCCACAGGGCCTCGACGATCGGCTTGCGGAAGTTCTTGGCGTCCGTGAGGCGGCCGAGCGCCCAGGCCGCGAAGGCCCCGGTCTCGCCGCCGCGGCCGAGCTGTTGCAGCAGCAAGGGGATGACCTCACCGCGGTCGGGCTGGATCGACAGGGCGGCGATCGCCCCGCTGCGCCTGGGCTGGCCCTCGGGATCGTCGCCACGAAGCTGACTGACGTGTTTCCCGATCCTTCGGTAGTAACCATTGAAGTCATGGTTGACGACGTTGAACAGCAAATAGGTCAGCCCGCCGCACAGGATCAGCGCCGCCGGGAAGCTGACCGACGACCGCTGCATGCTCGCGGCGACGATGACCTCGTCGTCCTTGAGGTTGAGCCGCGAGCCGTCCTTGCCGGAGAAGTGCTGCAGGCGGAACGCGCCGTGGAACACCAGCTCGTCGATCCACAGGGCGTCGACCACGGCCGCGAGGCACAGCGCGGTGTAATAGACGGCGAACAGGATCGTCTCGGTCGAGGCCTCGGCTGGCACGGCGCGGATCTGCTGGGCGCAGTAGACCGCGGCGATGAGGCCGGCGAGGTTGGCGATCACGACGGCGATCCCGAGCTTTTGTGCCGGGGCGATACGACGGCGCCCGGGGCCGTACCCGGTCGGGAGCGGGGAGCCTGCCATGGGTGCAGTCATAACCCGGAAGGACGCCCGACGGGGCCCGGGGTTCCCACGGTTTCGCTGGTTTTTGGACTTGCCGCGCGCGCCGTGCCTCCATGCCGCCATGAGCAAGCTGGCCGCGCGCGAAGCCAAGCCCGTCCGGCGGGTGTCCCAACAACGGATCCGCCTCGAGCTGGCGCCGGCGATCGTCGACGCCCCCGCGGTCGGTGCTCCGGCGGCCGAGACGATCGCCCCCGCCGCCGAGTCGCTGGCGGCGACGCAGGTCGCGTCCACGGCACGACGCGGGCGCGGGCTCGGCACGTTCCTGGCAGCGGCCGAGGCGGTGGTGATGGCGGCCGGCGGCCTCGCGGTCGCGGCGATGTTGTGGACCGGCCTCGACGAGGCGCGTGGCGACCCTCGCGTGTTGCCCGGGGTCAAGCTGGCCGGTCAGGACATCGGCGGGCGCACGGCCGGGGAGCTGCCGGTGCTGGCCGAGGCGGCGGCGATGGCCAGCCTCGACCGCAAGCTCGTGCTCGCGGCGCCCGGCGTCGAGGTGACGACGACCGCCCGCGAGCTGGGAGCCGTGCCGAGCCCCGAGGCCGCGATAGCGGCAGCGTTGCAGGTGGGTAGGTCGGGCGACCTGCTGACGGACCTGCGTGCACGTGCACGGGCCCAGCGCGGCGAGGTCGACCTGGCGGTCGGCCACCGCTTCACCGAGCAGGAGGCGCTGGGCCGCCTGCTCGCGCTGGCCCCCTCGGTCGAGCGCCCGAGCCTGCCGACCCGCTTCGACATGGAGAACCGGCGCATTTTGCCAGCCCGGCGCGGGATCCGTCTCTCGGCCTTCGATTCGCTCTCGGCGGTCGCCGTCGGCCTCGCCGCGGGCGCCGACCGCATTGACCTGGTGGTCGCGCCGGCGCCGGCCGTCGATGACCCGCTGGCGAGCCTGGCGACCGGCCTCGAGATCGGCGCGGTGCTGTCGAGCTTCTCGACGCCGTACTCGACCGAGCCCAACTACGCCGACCGGGCCGCCAACCTCAAGGTCGGCGCCGCAGCCCTCGACGGCCACGTGCTGATGCCCGGCGAGGTGATGTCGTTCAACGCGGTGGTCGGCGACCGCACCGACACGGCCGGCTTTCGCTACGCGCCCGGCATCGCCGACGGCGAGCTGATCGACACGGTCGGCGGCGGCATCTGCCAGATCAGCTCGACGCTGTACGGCGCGGCCTTCTTCGCCGGCCTCGAGCTCAGCCACAGCCGCCCGCACTCGCGACCGAGCAGCTACGTCGACATGGGCCTCGACTCGACGGTGGTGTTCGGCAGCGTCGACATGAAGCTCAAGAATCCGTTCGACTTCCCGGTCGTGCTGCACACCAGCGTCAGCGCGGGCAAGGTCAAGATCGAGGTGCTCGGCAAGCAGCGCGTGTTCGACGAGGTGGCGTTCGAGCGCCAGGTCAAGGAGGTGCTGCCGCACTCGACGATCGTCCGCGACGACGCGCGCCTGCACACCGGCGCCGAGACGGTCTCGCAGCGCGGCATGCGAGGCTTCAAGGTGGTGCGCACGCGCAAGCTCTACAAGGCCGGCGAGATCGTCGACACGCAGTCGTGGGACCTGTTCTACCCGCCGACGACCCACATCGTCCGCCGCGGCAACAACCCCCGCGGCGAGTGGCCCGAGAGCAAGCCGTTGTCGCCGCTGCGTGACCCGGCGCGCGAGCTGAGGATCGTCCAGTGAGCCGGTTTTTTGGTCTCTGAGGCGGTCGGCGGTATGGGTGCCACGACCACATCAGGAGCACGCATGGCCACCCCGCAGATCAAAGACAAGGTCGAGTTCACGCTCGACAACCGCCAGATCTTCTTCCTGTTCTTCGGACTCTCCGTCGTCGGCTGCTTCGTCTTCGCGATGGGCGTGATGGTCGGCAAGCGCGGCGAGCTGCACCAGATGCAGGAGGTCGCCCAGGCCGACTCGATCATCCTCCTCGACGACGAGCCGCTGGTCGCCGACGCCGGCTTCTCGTTCAAGGATGGCCTGCAGCGCCCCGCGACCGACGGCCTGCCCGCGACGCGCGACCCCTCGGTCGCGCCCCGCGACGAGGAGACGGTCAAGGCCGAGCGTGACGCCGCCCTCGGCAGCAAGTCGCTCAAGAAGTCCGGCAGCTCGAGGAAGCTCCCGGCGATCCCGGCGCCCAGCAAGCCCGACGCGGCGCCGAAGAACCTCCCGCCGCTCGCCGGATCCGTCGACCCCGCGCCCGCCGCTCCCGCGGTCGTCACCCCGCCGGTCGCCGCGATGGTCCATATGGTCGAGAAGCCGGCGACCGACAGCGTGCTCGCGGCCGTCAAGGGCGACGCCGAGCCGGCTGGCCCCCGGACCAGCAAGAACGGCTGGACCTTGCAGATGAAGGCGTTCTCGGCCCAGGAAGACGCCGACAAGCTCGCCGAAAAGCTGCGCCGCAACGGCCACGAGGTCCGCGTCGAGTCCGGCGAGGCCAATGGCCGCATGTGGCACCGCGTGCGCATGGGCCAGTTCGACAACTGGGACGCCGCCCTGGCCGCCAAGCAGGCGTTCGAGAAGAACGAGTCCGTCATCGCGTACGTCGTCTCGATCTGAGGCGTGTCGCCAGGACTACCGGTACTGCCGGTACTGCGCCGCGGGCCCCCGGGTCGGCGGCGTTTTACGTTCGTGAGTCGCAGACGACGAGGCCCGGTGGTGCGACGGAGTGGATCAGCGGCGGAGGCGTGGCGGGCGATCGGCGCGTATAAGAGCGGGGAGCAGGACCCCGGATCGTCGGTCCGCTCGTGGCCGCGCGTCCCGCGGGGCCACGGGACCTGGCTGGGTGAGGGTGGGCGTGGTAAGATGCGCGCTTGTCCGACCACGCGCGACCACACGAGACGAACGCGTCCGCCTCCAGCGGGATACTGGTGCGGGGCCTCATCCGGCGGGCCGTGCTCATGCCCTTCCTCGTCGCCACGCTCCTGTGCGGGCTGCTGGGCTGGCAAGTCTCGCTGCTCGTCCGCGACTACGAGTGGCTCAGCCACACCGAGCGCGTGCTCGCCAAGATCCATCACGCGCAGCGCCTCATGATCGATCACGAGACGGCGGTGCGCGCGTACTTGCTGGCCGGAGAGCCCGAGTTCCTCGAGCCTTACCGGGTCGCGGAGCGTGCGCTGCCGGAGGCGCTCGGGCTGCTCGAGGCCGAGATCGCCGACAACCCTGCGCAGACCCGTCGCATCGCCGAGCTGCGAGAGACCTTCCGCGGCTGGAAGTCGCAAGCCGACGCGGCGCTGGCCGGCGGGAGCATCTGCGAGCTGTCCGACCGCCCCGGGGCCCTCGGCGGCATGCACGCTCGCAAGGCGATCATGGACGACCTTCGCGCGCTCATGGGGAGCATGGTCAGCGAGGAGCAGCGGCTCATGCGTGAGCGAGAGGCGCAGGCCTCGCGCATGAGTCGGATCGCCTTCGGTGGCGGCACGATCCTCGTCATCTTCGCGGCGGTGATCCTCACCCTCGTGTTTCGTCGATGGCTGGCGACGGTCGCCATCACCTACGAGCGGGCCCTCACCCAGCAGCGTGAGAGCCAGGAGAACGAACGAGCCGCTCGCGTGGCAGCGGAGGCCCTCGCCGAGGAGATCAAGGCCGAGAGTCACGAGCTCGAGCGTCGCTACCAGGTGATGCGAGCGCGTCTGGCCGAGCTCGAGCGCGGGGAGGGACCGTGATGGTCAAGAGCAGCGCTGCTCACTCGGAGATGCACGACGCGGCGTGTACGAAGCTCGACAGGATCCTTGGCGCCGAGAAGGCGCGTCTCGTGCTCGCCGAGGGCATGAAGCAGTGCAACATGGCGTCGATCGGGACCCCGGATGACCTGTTTCGCTTCGCCCGCGTGCTCGAGAGACAGGGGGGCATCGTGGCGACTATCGGCGCACTGCTGGCGCTCCACGCGGTCCTGCGCGGCGCTTCTGGCAGCCGAGTATGAACGGTGGCCGGCGACGACCGTGGCTGCGATGACCGCTGCGATGACCGCTGCGATGACCGTGGCTGGCGAGGGCGCATGGACCGCCTCGGGGTCGGTCAAGCGACCGGGGGTGGCGGCGACTTCTTGACGGCCGCGACCGCGGCGTCGGCGTAGGGGTTTTCGGGGGGTAGCTTGGCCCGGGCCGGCGCGCTCGGCCG
>JAYUXQ010000920.1:0-3388 GCA_043752905.1 Nannocystis sp.
CGCGACGAGATCGTCGCGCTCAAGACCCTCCTGCACGCCGAGGCCAACGCCCTCTACCGCTTCAAGCGGGAGTTTCGCGCGCTCGCCGACATCCATCACCGCAACCTCGTCGCGCTGCACGAGCTGATCGTGGATGAGCAGCAGTGCTTTTTCACCATGGAGCGCGTCGTCGGCGTCAACTTCCTCGAGCACGTGCGCCCCGAGCACGGCCCCTCCACCGAGGACTCGACCTTCGAGGGCTTCGACCCCGACGGCGACACCGGCGACACCCGCGTGCCCGGTGACCACGAGGCCGAGGCCGAGGCCGAGGAGAGCCACGCCACCGCCGGCTCCTTCGTCACCGACGGCTCCTTCGTCACCGACGCGACGCTCGCGCTCGACCCCTCGCTGCTCGACCCCTCGCTCGAGCCCGACGCGCCCGCCCCCACCGACCGCACCCGGCCCGACGATCACCCGACCACCGGCACCGTCGACCTCGCCCGCCTGCGCAACGCGCTCGGCCAGCTCGCCGAGGGCGTCGTCGCGCTGCATCAGGCCGGCATCGTCCACCGCGACCTCAAGCCGAGCAACATCATGGTCACCGAGGACGGCCGCGTCGTCATCCTCGACTTCGGCCTCGCCACCGAGCTCACGCGCCCCGGCGCCCCCGAGACCGAGGAGGACGGGCTCACCGGCACCGCCGCTTACATGGCGCCGGAGCAGGTCACCCACGGCCGCGGCGTCGCGGCGAGCGACTGGTACGCCGTCGGCGTCATGCTCTACGAGGCCCTCTCGGGCCTGCGCCCCTACACCGGCGCGCTGCTGCAGGTGCTGCTCGCCAAGCGCCAGCACGACCCGCCCCCGCTGGCCCAGGTCGCACCGCACGCCCCGCACGACCTCGCCCTGCTCTGCGAGATGCTCCTGCGCCGCGACCCCGCGACCCGCCCGAACGACGCCGACGTGCTCCGCCTGCTCGGCCGCGCCGCCTTCGACGCCGGCAGCTCCGGCACCGGCCCGATCCCACGCGGCCTCGAGGCCCCGCTGGTCGGCCGCACCACCCACCTCCAGGCGCTACGCGACGCCTTCACCACCACCGCGCGCGGGCAAGCGGTCGCCATGTACGTGCACGGCCCGAGCGGCGCCGGCAAGAGCGCGCTGGTTCGCGGCTTCCTCGACGAGCTCACTGGCCAGGACCCGCGGCCCGTCATCCTCTCGGGTCGCTGCTACCTGCGCGAGTCGGTCCCCTACAAGGCGCTCGACCCGGTCGTCGACAGCCTCTCGCGCCACCTCAACGCCTTGCCCGAGGACCAGGCCCGCGTGCTCATGCCGCGCGACCTGTGGGCCCTCGCGCGCCTGTTCCCGGTCATGCAGAGCGTCGTCGACAACCTCCACGGGCGCGGGCCCGCGGCCGCCGTGCTCGACCAGGTCGAGCTGCGCCGGCGCGCCTTCGCGGCCCTGCGCGACCTCCTGGGCCGCCTCGCCGACCGCCGCCGCGTCGTCATCACGATCGACGACCTGCAGTGGGCCGACGCCGACTCGAGCGCCCTCCTCGACGGCCTCCTGCGCCCGCCCGACGCCCCCGCCCTGCTCCTGCTCGCCAGCTTTCGCAGCGAGGAGATCGAGCACCAGCCGTTCTTGCGCGCGCTGCTCGCCCACACCGGCACCCCCGCGCGTCGCGAGCTCGCCGTCGGCCCGCTCGCGCCCGCCGAGGTCCGCCGCCTCGTGCTCGACCTCCTCGGTGACGCCGCCGCCGCGCTCCCCTTCATCGACACGATCGTGCGCGAGGCCGCCGGCAGCCCCTTCCTCGCCGAGCAGCTCGCCCACTACGTGTCCCATGAGCCAGGTGCGGCGACCACCGGCATCGCCCTCGCCGAGGTCCTCGACGCCCAGATCCGCCGCCAGTCCGCGCAGGCGCGCCCGCTGCTCGACCTCCTCGCCGTCGCCGCCCACCCGATCCGCGCCGCCCTGGCGTTTCGCGCCGCGGGCCTGACCGGCGACGAGCGGCCGCTCGTCAACGCGTTACGCTCGAGCAAGCTCGTGCGCCTCACCGCCGGCAGCGAGCAGCTCGAGCTCTACCACGACCGCATCCGCGAGACCCTCGCCGCCCAGGTCGGCCCCGATCGCCGCCCCGCGATCCACCGCGCCATCGCCGAGGAGCTGGTCTGCGCCGGCGGCGGCGACCCCGAGGTCCTGTTCGTGCACTACCACGCGTCGGGCCAGATCGAGGCCGCACGCGCCGCCGCCGTCAAGTCGGCCGCCAAGGCGACCGCCGCCCTCGCCTTCGACCAGGCCGCCCAGTTCTATCAACGCGCCCTCGACCTCGGCCACGAGCTCGGCATCGACAGCGACACCGCCAGCGTCACCTCGCGCGCGCGCCTCGAGGAGGGTCTCGCCGACGCGCTCGCCAACGCCGGCGCCTGCCGCCCCGCCGCCGCCGCCTACCAGCGCGCCGCCAGCTTCTGGCAGGGCGCGAAGGCCCTCGACCTGCGCCGCCTCGCCGCCGAGCAGCTGCTCGTCAGCGGACATCATGCCGAGGGCCGCGTCGTCCTGCAGGACGTCCTCGCCGAGGTCGGCCTCCAGCTCGCCCCGAGCCCGCGCCGCGCCCTGCTCTCGCTGATTAAACGCCGCCTCCAGCTCAAGCTCCACGGTCTGCGCTTTCACCTGCGCCCCGCATCCGAGTGCGACCCCGAGGACCTCATGCTGATCGACATCTGCACCGTCGTGTCGATGGGCCTCAGCATGAACGACAACATCCGCGCCGCCGGCTTTCAGTCGTACGGCACCCTGCTGGCCCTGCGCGCCGGCGAGCCGATCCGGCTGTCGCGCGCGCTCGCCATGGAGTCCAGCCTCGTCGCGTCCTCGGGCGGCCCGTCTCGCACCCACGCGCTGCGCCTCTCGCAGGCCGCCCTCGACCTCGCGCACCAGGTCAAGTCGCCCGCCGCGATCGCCACCGCCCTGCTGCACGCCGGCGCCTGCGCCTACCTGGCCAGCGGCGAGTGGCGCCGCGCCGCGAGGCTGTGTAGCGAGAGCGAGGCGATCTTTCGCGAGAAGGTCGCCGGCAGCACCTGGGCCAAGACCACCGTGCGCCGGTTCTGGCTCGGCTCCCTGATGTACCTCGGCGAGCTCGCCGAGCTGCGTCGCCGCCTCGCCGAATTCCTCGGCGACGCCCGCGACCGCGGCAACATCTACGCCCTCACCGACATGCGCGCCCGCCTCAACCTCGCCTGGCTGATCGCCGACGAGCCCGCCGAGGCCCGCCGCCAGCTCGACGACGCCATGCGCAGCTGGCCGACCGACGGCTACCACGTGCAGCACTTCAACGCCCTGCTCTCACAGGTCCAGGCCGACCTCTACGAGGGCCGCCCGGCCGCCGCGGTCCCGAGGATCGAATCCGTGTGGCCCGCGCTGA
>JAYUXQ010000921.1:0-8342 GCA_043752905.1 Nannocystis sp.
GGCGCCAACCTCGTCGGCGTCAGCACCGACGACGAGAAGACTCAGTGTGACTTCGCGAACTCCACCAAGGCCCCGTTCCCGATCCTCGCGGACGCCAACCACAAGATCTGCCGCGCCTACGACGTCCTGTGGCCGGTGATGAACGTCGCCCGCAGGATCACCGTCATCGTCCGCCCGGACATGGTCGTCGACGCCGTGTTTCACCACGAGGTCCAGGTGTCGCGCCACCGCGATGACGTCCTGCGCCACGTGAATCAGCTGTTCAAGCAAGCGCGTGGCAGCAGCGACGCCCCGCTCGGCGACCGCGGCTAAAGCCCGCCTCCTCCCGCCCGGGATCTTACCGGACGGCGCCGGCCCGACGGCGGACCCGCGTGAGTCGGCGCGGTGAGCGTTGGGCCCACCGACCTGGCTCTCGGGACAGCTTGCGCGACCTCGACCTGCGGTATGCTCGGGCATGTCCGACGACCCCGGCCTCCTGGAGTTCGCCCTCGCCGCCGCACGTGCTGCGGGCGATGTCCTGCTCGAACACTTCGAGGGCGAGCTGACCATCTCCACCAAGTCATCGGACATCGACCTCGTCACCTCGGCCGACCGCGCCGCCGAGGCCACGCTGACCGACCGCATCACGCGCGCCCACCCCTCGCACTGGATCCTCGCCGAGGAGTCCGGTCGGCTCACCGGCGACGCCGACACCAGCGACCCCAGGCCCCCGCCTGGCGTCCTCCAGTGGGTCATCGACCCGCTCGACGGCACCACCAACTTCACCCACCGTTTCCCCCACTTTAGCGTCTCCCTCGCGCTCGTCGACCACGAGGGCCCGCTGCTCGGCGTCGTCCACGACCCCACCCGCGAGGAGACCTTTTATGCCGTCCGCGGACGCGGCGCCTTCCTCGACAGCGCCCGCGCCCGCGCCCGTAATGGCCGTCCCCAGCAGCTGCGCGTCACACCCACGCGGGCCCTGCGCCTCGCGCTCGTCGCCACCGGCTTCGCCTACACCCGCGCCACCACCCCGACCAACAACCTCCTCGAGTTCAACCGCGTCGTCCCCCAGGTCCGCTGCATCCGTCGGGCCGGCAGCGCCGCCCTCGACCTCGCCTACGTCGCCGCCGGCCGCCTCGACGCCTACTGGGAGTATCACCTTCAGCCGTGGGACGTCGCCGCCGGCGCGCTGCTCGTCCGCGAGGCCGGCGGCGAGCTCACCCGCATCGACGGCGGCCCCTGGGACCTGCGCCACGGCGACCTCGTCGCCGCCGGCCCGACGCTCGCGCCGGTGTTGCAGGCCGAGCTGGCCGGCGCCCGCATGGCCCCGACGACCTGTCCCCAGGGACATGCCCCGGCGCGCTAGACCCTCGAGCCGCGCGCACCGCCTGCTGTTGTGGTGCGCCGCGACCGACCGCAGCTTCGAGCTCGCCGACTTGCCCGGTCATGCGGTCGCCGTGTTGACCGGCAAGTGCATCCACTGCGGAGCGCGCCACGTGATCGACCTCGACGGCCGCCCGCGCACCCGCGCCAGCGTCGAGCACATCATCCCCCGCCACCACGGCGGCACCGATGACCTGCGCAACCTCGCGATCGCGTGCGAGCGCTGCAACTTCGCCAAGGGCACCCGGCTCGACGCGCGCCGGCGCGACGACCCGACCCTGCAGCGCGTGATCGAGACGTTGCAAGCGCGCCGGGTCGAGCGTATGCGCCCGCCGCTCCCCGGCCTCGACCTGCCGCCGCTCCCCGAGCCGACCGACGACGCGTGACGCCGTGGGCAGGCCCGCGGGCCGCCCGACAATTCCTGTGATCCGGCGCCGCGATCTGCGACGCTCGTGGTCCGTGTCCAGGACCGAGGGAGCTTCGACCTTGCTGCCCGAGCCCTTCGAGGTCCGCAAGGAAGCCGTCGAGAAGGCCGCACCGGCCGCTCGCGCCGCGGCGGCCCGCATCTCGCAGGTCTACCGGCGCCACGCCTCGGGCCCCGGCGCCGTCGAGCAGGACCCGAGCGAAGAGACCCCCGCCGGCTGAGCCAGCCGAGCCAGATGAGCCGGCCGAGCCAGCCGAGCCAGCCGAGCCAGCCGGCCCGGCGGATGAGCCCTCAGTCGCCGCCGCCGATCTGGATGTTATAGCGGACCGTCATCGGCGGCCCGTCGTAGCTCGGGAAGCTGTGCTCCGCGATCGCCTTGCGCGCGCAGGGAACGACGCCGAACACCGCCAGCCCGGTCGGGGCCGTGACGGTGATCGCGTCGATCTTGCCGGTGCCGAGCAACCTGAACACGAAGTCGATGCGACCGTCCGGCAAGCTCGACCCTTGATAGCAAGCCGCGGTCGCCAGACACTCGTTGATCGCGTACTCGATGTCCCGCATGTTGGCGTTGAGCAACGACTCGTTGAGCTGCTCGTCGCCGTTGTTGCCGTTCATGTCGACCGGCCGCGGCGCGTCCGGGTCGAACTGCGGGATCGACCTGTCGTCGACCGCCTTGAACTTCTTCGGCAGCTCGCTGCGATCTTGATAGCACTCGCCCCAGCTCGTGATCGGCGGCTTCATCGGCACCACCGGCGTCTCGTTCGTCTCCGCCGGCGCCGAGCAGATGTCCTGCGAGTAGTCGACCACGCACATGTTCCCGTCGCAGCGCGTCCCCTTGCCGCACAGACCGCCGCACTCGCCGCCCGGACTGCTCGAGTCCCCGCTCCGCTTGCACGCCGTAGGACTCAGAGCCACGACCAAAAATCCCGCCGCAAACCAGGTGAAGCGCATCGCGGCTCCAGGTTATCAGCACCACCGCGCCCGCGGGTAGATGCGTGCCTCGTCACATTTTCGCGCGACATCACACCCACATCGTCGCCGTCGTGGAACTCGCGGGACCGCAACCACTTGCCCACCGCTCTGCACCGACCATCGCCCGCCGCTGCACGCCAACCACGGCGCATCGCTCCGCCGCAGCCCACCGAAGCCGCGACCACCGCGACCACCTCCCTGCTCGCGACAACCACTGCGCGCTCGACTCCGGAGCCGATGACCAGCGCCCGCGGCGCGGTCCGGCACGCAGCGATGCAGCCGTCCGCGAGAGATCGCCGGTTCAGGCCACGCGCGTACGCAGGCTGGTCGGCAAGGCCGCGATCGCAGCGGCGAGCTGGTGGGTCTTCGGGTCGTCGTGACGCAGCGGCACGTCGACGTGCAGGAGCCCGATCGCCTCGATCGTCGCCAGGCTCTGGCCGGTGATGTTGACCTGCGAGTCCGCCAGCAGCTGATTGACCGCCGAGAGCACGCCGGGCACGTTGCGGTGGATGTTGAGGATCCGCGCGCCGGCGCGGATGACCGTCGCGTCGATGTTGGGCAGCGTCACGCAGCCCGTCGTCGAGCCGGTCGTCAGGTACGAAGCCAGCGAGGTCGCCACCTCGCGGCCGATGTTGGCCTGCGCCTCCTGGGTCGAGCCGCCGATGTGCGGCGTCAGGATCACCGAGTCCAGGCCACGCAGCGGGCTGTCGAACACGTCGCCCACCTTGGCCGGCTCGCTCGGGAACACATCGATCGCCGCGCCCGCGAGGCGCCCGCGCTCGAGCGCGTCACGCAGCGCCGCGAGGTCGACCACCATCCCGCGCGACGCGTTGATCAGGTACGCCCCCGGCCGCATCACCGAGATCTCGGCCGCCCCGAACATCCCGCGCGTCAGCTCCGTGTCGGGCACGTGCAGCGTCACGAAGTCCGACATCCCGAGCAGCTCATGCAGGCTGTTACACGGCTGCGCGTTGCCCAGCGGCAACTTCGACAAAATGTCGTGGTAGCGCACCTGCATCCCGAGCGCCTCGGCGAGCACGCTCAGCTGGGAGCCGATGTGCCCGTAGCCGACGATGCCGAGCGTCTTGCCGCGGACCTCGTGGCTGCCGTCGGCGCTCTTGTGCCACGACCCCCGGTGGCACGCGGAGCTGCGGGCGAACACCTGCCGCGACAGCATGATGATCTCCCCGAGCACCAGCTCGGCGACCGAGCGCGTGTTGCTAAACGGCGCGTTGAACACCCCCATGCCGCGGCGCCTCGCGTCACTCAGCGCGATCTGATCCGTGCCGATACAAAAGGCGCCGATCGCCAGCAGCTTCGGCACCGCCTCGAGCACCGCCGGCGTCACCTGCGTCTTGCTGCGGATCCCCAGCATCAGCGGGGCGTCTTGCGGCAGGTCCCGCAGCGCCGCGACCAGCTGCTTCTCGTTCATCGCCCCCGTCACGGTGTGGACGACGACGCCGTGGCGCGCGAACTCCTCGTGGGCGGTCGCGTGGATGCTCTCGAGCAGCAAGATGTTCGGGCTGGACACGGCGCGCACGATGCCCAAAGCCCCCCGCCCTCGCAACCCTCCGCCGCCCCGCGAGATCGCCCGGGGCCGCTCCTGCGCTGTCCTCTGCCGCGGCCCTGGTGGCGAGCCGACATCGCGGGGCGCAGCGCTCGCCCGCGACGCCACCGCATCGCCCCGCCAGGTGCCAGCCAGATCGCGGCGAGATCGGCCGTTCGCGCCGGCGCACGGCGTGTGGCCTCGCACCTTGTCGCGTGCGCGCGGCTTTGCTATCGCCGGCCCGTGCTCCGTGAAGTCAATCTACAACGCCTCGAGCGGACCATCGCGCCGCACCTGCGCCGCGGCTGGACGCGGGCCGTGTTCGCCGCGCCGCAGGGCGACGGCTCGACACCGCCGCCTTTTGCGCCTGCCGAGCAGGTCGTGCCGGGCCCGGGCGCCGATGTCCCGCCGACGCCCGAGCAGCTCGCCGCCCTGTTCACGGCGGCCCGCAGCGCCGCCAACGCGGGCCTCGTCAAGCACACCTACGTGATCGACGAGACCCGCCGCGTCCAGATCGACGCCCGCCACGGCCGCCCGAGCGTGCGCACCCTCGACGAGGCAGCCGCCCTCAAGGTCATGGGCGGCAAGGACCGGGTCCTGCGCCCGGACGCCAGCGCCGATCTCCTGCGCGCGATCGGGATCATGAACGCGGACGGCAGCATCTCCGCGACCCACGCCCGCAAGTACAAGCAGGTCAACCACCTCGCCGAGCTGTGCCGACCGACCTGGGAGCGCCTCGTCGCCGCCCGGCCGCGCAGCGCCGAGACCCCCCTGCGCGCGCTCGACCTCGCCTGCGGCAACGCCTACCTCAGCTTCGTGCTCGCCGAGGTCCTGCGCCGCGAGTCGATCCCGCTGCGCCTGCATGGCGTCGATGTCCGCGAGGACGTGGTCACCCGCAGCCGCGAGCGCGCCGTGACCCTGGGCATGGACGGCCTGAGCTTCGCCCGCGCCAGCATCGCCGAGGCCGAGGCCAGCGCCACCGAGGCGCTCGCCGGCCCGCCCGACCTGGTCCTCGCCCTGCACGCTTGCGACACCGCCACCGACGAGGCCCTGGCCCTGGCGATCCGCCTCGGCGTCCCCGCCGTCCTGTGCGTGCCCTGCTGCCAGCACGAGCTCGCCACGCAGCTGGAGAAGCGCGACCCGAACACCGCCCCTGTCCCTGCCATCCTCGAGCACGGCCTGCTGCGCCGCGCCTACGCAGATTTGCTGACCGACGGTCTACGCGTCGAGATCCTCGCCGCCTGCGGCTACGACGTCACCGTCGTCGAATTCGTCGGCAGCGAGCACACCGCCAAGAACATCCTGCTCCGGGCCCACCGGCGCCACCCCTACGCTCCGGTCGACCGCACCCGCTGGCGCCTCGGCCCGGTCGCCGACCGCTGTGCCGCCCTCGGCGTCGCGCCCGACCTGCTGCGCCGCCTCACCTGAGCGATCTCGCGCTTTTCGCTTTCATGACCTCTTTGGGTCACAGATACACGTTTCGAACACTTTCCTCGACCGTCGGTCGATTCGATCCTGCACAGAGACTATTTCGACCATCAGTTCACTTAAATCATCAAAACCCGCTCCACGGACCCAGATCAGTCACGACGCGAATCAGGCGATGTACCCCGGGAGATCAACGAGCCCACTGCCGGTCTTTCCAGAGCCTGTCCCGGACGCCGGCTCTCTCTGCGGCGTCGAACCAGGAACCGGCGAACCCGTGGCTGGGCCCCACCCTCGCAACGCCCGCCTTTCAAAACCTGTCGCGTAACGGACCGAGCGCCGCACGGCGCACGCTGCCGTTGCCGTCGAGCAGCAACTCACCCTCGGCGGCCTCGGACCGGTCCTGGCGTGAGCTCGGGAAGCGGTTGCGCCAGTAGCCGAAGCGAACCTGGAAGCTGCCATCGCCTTGCCGGGTCACCGAGCGGATAACTGCCTCCTCCTCGGGCGGACCCCCGTTCGAGTCGTGCTCGGGTCGCGCGTGCTGGGCCCGGACCTGGGCCTGGACGGCGGCGGTCAGGGCGGGAGCATCGAGCCCGGGGGTCCGGGCGAGGACTTCGGGGAAGAAGCGGACCCGCAGCGCATCCATAATTCCTTGTACCTCAGGCCTGCCCCGCCGCAAGTCAGGCGTGCGCGGACCTCAGGCGCGGTGCCCGACATCGACCGGCGCGCGCGCTGGCGCGTCCGCGAAGCCGCGCTCGCCCATCACCAGGTTGAGGATCGGTGTGGTCGCGAAGGTCGTCACGAGGGCCATGATCACCAGCATCGCGAACAATGTCGGCGACAGCACGCCCATGTCGAGGCCGACGTTGAGCACGATCAGCTCCATCAGCCCGCGCGTGTTCATCAGCACCCCGAGCGCGGCGCTCTCACGCCAGCCGAGCCCCGTCAACCGGGCCGCCACGAACGACCCGCCGAACTTCCCCACCGTCGCCACGACGATGATGAGCCCGCAGATCAGCCAGTCCGTCACCCCATCGACGAGGTTGATCTGCGTGCGCATCCCGGTGAACGCGAAGAACGCCGGCAGGAACAGCACGACCACCGCGTCCTCGAGCCGCAGGCGCACCTGCTCGGCGAGCCGACCCTCGTGCGGCAAGAAAGCCCCGAGCAGGAAGGCCCCGAACAACGCGTGCACGCCGGCCGCCTCGGTCGCCACCGCCGACAGCAACAGCGCCACGAACACCACCGCGATCGCCGACTGCGCCAGCGGCCCGGTCTTGGCGTCCTCATACGCCGCGAAGCGGGCCAGCAGCGGGCGCACCGCGACGAACATGAACAACAGGTAGGCCGCGACGGCCCCGACCGTCCACGCCACGCCCGCCGCGTGCGCGCTCGCCACGCTGACCACCAGCGCCAGCAGGCTCCACGCGCTGACGTCGTCGATCGCCGCGCAGGTCAGCGCCGTGACCCCGAGCGGCGTGCTCTGGACCCTGCGGTCCGTCAGGATCCTCGCCAGCACCGGGAACGCCGTCACCGACAGCGACACCCCCAGGAACAGCGAGAACACCGTGAAGCTGACCGACGAGTTCGAGTACAGCGGGTACAGCCCGAGGGCCATCGTGGCGCCGAGCAGGAACGGCGCCACGATGCTCGCGTGCGAGATCGCCAGCGTCGCGTGGCCGTTACCGCGCAGCAGCTTCGGGTCGAGCTCGAGGCCGACCAGGAACATGAACAGCACCACGCCGACCTTCGAGAGGATCCCCAAAAACGGCGCCGCCGCGGCCGGCAGCAGCAGCTGGGCCGCCTCCGGCGAGATCGCCCCGAGCACCGAGGGCCCGAGCACCAGACCCGCGACGATCTCCCCGATCACCGGCGGCTGTCCCAGCCAGCGCTGAAACAGGTACCCGAGCCCGCGCGCCAGCACGATGATCACCGCCAGCGCCAGCAGCACCGTCGCCAGCGTGCTCGAGTGCGCCACGTTGCCCTCGCGCACCACGTCCGAGACCGGCGCGACCAGCTGCTCGCCGCGCCCGCGGATGTACAGGTACACGGCCACCGCGACCGCCAGCATCGAAGCATAGGCCGCCAGGGTGCGCAGCCGCCGGGTGCTCGGGATCAGCGAGTTCGCCATGGCCTCCAGATCACCAGCGCCGCCGCGAGCCGTCAAGCCGCCGCGGCGTGTGTCCTTTCAACCCCAATTCAGTTCTGTGCGTCGGCGCAGATCTTGACGTTGTTGGAGTCCGCGGTGGTCTGGCAGCGAAACTGGCCCGAGCCGCTCCACACGGCGTCGAAGGAGTTCCAGCGGCAGTCGGCGTCCGTCTCGCACACCAGCTGGCAGGTCTTGGTCTTGACCGTGATCCCCGCCGCCATCGTCGTGCGGTCGATCAGCGTCGTGCCCGCCGGGCAGGTGGTCAGCGTGTCGTAGTCGCCGATGTTCGGCGGGCACAAGATGCCGCCCGAGCACGTCTGCGCCGTCACCGAACACTCGCCCTCCGCGAAGTGACGCGGCGCCAGCGCGAACTTCGTGCTCACGTAACACACGCCCGCCGCGCCCGGCGGCACCTCCACGTTGTCGCAGCCGGTGAACGTCCCCGAGCTGACGTCGGTGTCGCA
>JAYUXQ010000922.1:0-8342 GCA_043752905.1 Nannocystis sp.
ACGACCCCGGCGGCCCTCGACACGACGCGCTGCTTCGGGATCGCGCTGGACGACGCCTCTCGGGACAAAAAGGAAGAGTTCCTGATCGGCATGCTCGCCGAGAACCCGGACCTCGTGCTGGTCGGCGGTGGCGCATCCACCCAGGGGCCGGATGCCATCCAGCAGCCGGCCTTCGTCCATCTCGATGGCGCGGTCGAGGCCGACGCCGTTGTCCTCGCGGTGTTCCGCACGTCCGCCCGCTGGGCCGTGATGCGCTCGCACTGGTACGAGCCGACCGGCACGATCCTCCACGTCACCAGCATCGACGCGAGCTGCAAGCGCGCCCTGGAGATCGACGGTCGACCGGCGGCCCAGCGCTACGCCGAGATCCTCGGCGTAGACGTCGAAGAGCTCGAATTCGGCAAGCCGCATGGCTTCTCGGAGTACTCAACCGGCATCAAGATCGGCCGCGAGTACTTCATGCGCTCGCCCTGGAAGCCGCTGCCGGACGGATCGATCCTGTTCGCCAACCTGCTCGTCCAGGGCATGGAGCTCGAGCTGATGCGCCGGGTCGACATGGCCGCGTCGATCCGAAATTTCTTCACGGACGAGCTCCCCCGGCGTCTCCCCGAGCCGAGCTGCGCGCTGCTGTTCCAGTGCGGCGGGTGCATCTGGACCGCCGCCGCTCGGGGCGTCCTCGACGAAGTGTCGGCGGCGTTCCACGCGGCGCCGACTGCCGCGGGACTGCAGGTTTCTTTTGAAATCTACTGCGGGCTCGTGGTCAACACGACCCTCACAGTGCTCGCCTTCGGAGACTCGCCGTGAGCGAGGCGCTGCAGTGCGAGTGCGAGGCCCTGCGCGCGCAGGTCTCGAGCCTGCGTGAACAGTGTGAGGCAGCCGAGGAGCGTGCTATGCGCGCGCTGGCCAAGAATCAGCAGCAGACGCTGGCGATGCAGTTGATCCGTCAAAAGAACGAGGATCTCGATCGGCTGGCCGCGGAGCTCGATCAGGCCAAGCGCTCCGAGGCCACTCGCGCGCAGGAGCTCGCGACGACCAACGATCAGCTGCTCGCACGCGAGCGCGAGAACCACACGCTCATCGAGCGGCTACGCGAATTGATCACCCAGCTCTCGACCCCGGTCTTGCAGGTCGGACCCGACGTGCTGGCGCTCCCGATCATCGGCGTCATCGACGAGCAGCGGGCCGTCGCGCTGACCAGCCGCGCTCTCGAGCAGATCGCGGCGCGGCGGGCTCGCCATATCGTCCTCGACCTCACCGGGGTCGAGACCATCGACGCGAACACGGTCGAGCACCTGCTTCGCTTGCTCCGCGCCGCTGCCCTCCTGGGGGCCAAGTGCGTCGTGTGCGGGCTGCAACCGGCCATCGTGCGCACAATCATTACACTCGGCGTCGAGATCCACGGGATCACGGCCGCGGGCGACCTGCACGAGGCGCTCGCCATGATCGCCCGGATGTCGCAGCAGAGCGCCGTCAGCCAGCCGGCGTGAGGCAATGGGCGCCTTGCATGCCCCGACTCGGCGCGCCTCACGGCGCCGGGGTGGTGCGGCCGAACAACCACTCGTACTGCGCCGGCTCGGCGCAGGCGCTCGGGAAATAGGCGCGCCCGAGGTCCAAGTCGCCGGTCTCGGGCTTGCCCTCGACCGGGACGAGCACAACGCCGGCAGCCACCTCCTGCGAATCCAGCGTGGAGATTTTGGTGGCATCACCGGCCATGGCGATCGTGAAGTCGACCCGCCGCGAGCCGGGATCCTCGCGGCAGCAATCGCCCTCGCAGGCGCACGTGATCGCGCCAGGGCCCGCCGCCGCCGCGGCGACCTCGAAGTCGCCGACGAGGTCGCTCGCCGGCAGGCCGTGAGTATGACGATATAGCACCGCGGGGACCCGCTCCGGCTCGCCGTCTCGCAGCTCGACGAGCGCGGCCAGACCTCCATCGACCCCGCCATCGTCCACACCGCGACCCTCCTCCTCCACCTCGAGGCGGCCAAGCCCATCGTCATTCCACCGCCCAGACCCCGCTCGGATCGCGACCCAAGATCACGTGGATAAAGTGACCCGGCACAGGCGATGGCCAGCCCGGTCACGCCCCGATGCAGCTGATCCCGAACCACGCCCCGCCTTCGGCCTGAAACAGCGTGCATGCCTCGCCACACAGCTCGACCTGCGTACGATCCCCCTCGACGAACCGCCAGCCGGACTCGGCGGCGCAGTTATCGACGGGCTGTGACCCGTACGTCTCGGTCCGCGAGTCCCCCGCCCATACCTCGACATGCGTGATCGCGTATTTGTCCGCGTCGACCGGGTCCTGAAACTCCAACGTGCACGTGGTCGTCTGCCGGGCGATCGTAAAGAGCGCGTCGGCCAGCGCGGCTTCGTCGGTGGCGTCGAAGAACTTCGCCTCGCCGCGCCGGGCGGTCCCACCGGCCTCGGCGAGGGCGGACAGCGCAGCGCGGACATCGACGCCGTCGACGGCGTCGGGGAACCCGTCGATGAGCGGCGTGACGACCCCGGTGGGAATGTCGATGCCGATGACGAAGGTCGGGATCCCGCGGGCCCGCGCCGCAGCGACGACCTCCGGCAGCCGCTCGTCGTGGGCGTCGGCCTCGCTGCCACAGTTGGCGGCGCCGTCGGTGACCAGCACGATCGCGCCCGGGAGTTGGGCGTCCCGGTCGGTCAGGGCGACCAGGGCGGTGTCGATGGCGGCGGCGGCCGGCGCCGCGCCGCCGGGCACATTGTCGTCGCGGAACGGGATCTTCCGCTCGAGAAACATCGTCTCCCAGTCCGCACCGAACGGGATCTCCGGGGTCGCGCCGACCGAGCAGGCCGCCGACTCCGCGTCCTGCAACGGGTCGAACGCGGGGAACAGGGTCACCCCTAAGTCCAGCACGTGCAAGAATGCGTCCCCTACCATCTTGACCTGCCAGTGCAGGCTGCTCCAGTGGGTCACCCTCGGGGTCGCCGACCACCCGGGGTTGCCGTCGACCCACCCGTCGTCGTCGGCGTCGTCCCTGTCGTGGTCCCACATACCCACGCGCTCGGAACGCATCGAATAGGAGTTGTCGAGCACCAGCATGACCGGCCTGTGCAACACATGGGGACAGTCGAATCCTTGGAGATCGCATTGTGCAGGCACCATGGGCACCTCATCGCTCCCCTCGCCGCTCTCCGACGAGCTGCCTGGCTCGATGAAGATACCAGTGGCGGCGGTCTCATCGCCAGCGTCCTCGCCGACATCGGCGCCTGTGCAGGCCGTCACCAGCGGAGCGGCTGCAAGGAGGTGTTGAAGAAACGAGGTGGGGCGCGACGGCAGGGTGTGCATACCCCGGCGATGGCCGCCTGCCCCCGGTTCCGTCCGAAAAATTTCGCTCCCCGATCTCATGGACCAGTTCGGTCCACGGCGTCCGCGCCGCCGCAGTGCTCCGACTGTGCCACCCACGAGGCCGAGATCGCCGGCTGGCGCGCGCAACGTCTCGCGGAGCTCGGGGGCGAACAGGGCTGGCTCGCGCTCGCCGGCCTGTACTGGCTCCGCGAGGGCGAGCACCGGCTCGGCTCGGCGCCGGACGCCGACATCGTATTTCCGGCCGGGGCGCCGGCCGAGGTCGGCACATTGACAGTGCAGGCCGGCTTGGTGCAGCTACACGTCGCGCCCGGCGTCGACGCGCGCATCGCCGGCGCGCACCAGCGACGGCGAGACCTACCCGGGCAGCCGCTTCCTGATCACCGGATTGCCGCGAGCCGGCGCGCTCGTGCTTGACTTCAATCGGGCCCACAATCCTCCCTGCGCCTTCACGCCGTACGCGACCTGTCCCCTGCCGCTGCCCGAGAATCGCCTGGACGTCCGCGTCGACGCCGGTGAGAAGACGCCGACGAGTCACGGGCCATGAGCCTGTCACGCCCGCGCGTTACTTCGAGGCGATCTCGGCGATGCCCGTCTCGACGTAGCGAGCCTGCGCCTGCGCGCCGGTCAGGTAGACCTCGTAGTCGACGATGTCGCGGAGGTGACGGCCATAGAAGGCGACCACGTACGCGCTCCGCACGCGTCAGGCCGACTCGCCGCCTCGCCGCGCCACTTCTGCGGCCTTGAGTTTGAAGCCCTCTGCGGTCAAGGCCATGGCGATCCGTCGAAGCGAGCAGCCGCTCTTCGCTAGTGCGAGCGAGGCGATCGACGTCGCGTTGTGCTGGGAGTGAGCCGCCCGCGCCCACCGTGCCGCAGAGCACCAACGCGGATCGCCCCGTGTCCGCGCAAAGAGATCTGGGCGTGCACGTCCGGGGCGCACCAGACCCACCCCGGGCGACCAAGATCCGAGCTGGTATGCAGGCCATGCAAGCTGGTGATGAGGCGAGCGCCGCGCGCGAGCTCGCGCGCGTGCAACGACGAAATAAGCAGCTCAAGGACAGCTCCTCTCAAGCGGGCCGCGCGCCGTGGAGGTCGGCGAGCAGGGCGCCGTAAAAGCGCTGCGCGCCGGCCAACTCGGGGGTGTCGAGGTCGGCCCAGCAAGGGGCGCCGTCGGGGTATCCGTTTCGCGGTGTCAGGGGTGCTCCGCGCGAGTGCGCCCGTCACTACCGCCGCGACGCCGCACCTGTCAACCCCGGCGAGCATGCCGGCGGGGGGGTCGTCACGACGATGTTCCCTCGCCGAGACCGCGACCACGCGCGCGGCGAGCTGTGGTAGATGCGGTTGCATGCTGCGTCTCGCGCTCCTCCTGACGACCCTCACGAGCATGACGGCCTGCGCCCACGCGCCCCGGAGCGCCCCGATTTCGCTGCGCAGCGAGACGGTGCCGGAGGACAAGGCGCAGCTGTCCTTCGAGCTGCTGTACGAACCCAGGGGCGGGCGCAAGGTCGAGCTGGTGTTGAAGCTCAGCGTCACGGGCCTCGAGGAGACCAACAAGCTGGTGGCAGAGACGTACATCCGCCACTTCAACGTCGAGTCGGGCAGCACCCGCTGGGAGGGCTTCGTCCCGCCGCGCCAGCCACAGACGATCCGCCTGCTGCTGGCGATCCCCGAGGGCCAGGAGCGCAGCACCGCGACCGTCAACCTCAGCCGCTCGCACGACAGCTATCCGCTGATGCGCGAGGAGCTGACCTTCGTCATCGGACCCGACGGCAACGTCGTCAAGGAATAGCGCGCAGCGTGTCACCCGCTGTCTTCGCGCTTGGCGCCATCCTCGCGTGCGAACGCAATAAACTGGGGGACGAAACCGGCACCAGCGCCACCACGGGGAGCACGGAGACGACGGGCGCCAGCGGAGTCGCCAGCACCGGTACTGCGGGCACAAGCAGCGGCGTGGGCTCGGAGACCGGCAGCTCGAGCGACGGCACGCAGGCGTGATCATGGCGACTGGATCATTCGGATCAGCCGGGCGGATTACACGCGACGCTCTTGAGCGACCCGCCGGTCATATCCGAATACGTATAGGCGCCGACCAGGCCGCCGATCTTTTGATATGAGAGATCCATCGGGTCGACGCGGTAGGCCCGGTCGGCGTTGTCGGGGACGGCCCAGATGTAGCCGTCGAAGTCGACGCTGATGCCCTTGGATTGCACGGCCTCGCCGTCGAACATGACGGTTTGGCCGAGCGCGAGGGTCTCGACGTCGACGGCCTGGATGCCGCCGACGATGCCGACCCACATGCGGCCCTCGTGGTCCTCCGCGAGCCCGACGCCGGAGTTCTGGATGCTGCCCTGGATCGACTCCCACACCTGCATCTCCGGGTCCCAGCGCCCGGGCACGCCGGTGCCGCCCCAGACCCTGCCGTTGTGATCGACGGTGATGCCATACCCATAGAACGGCCCGACGGTGTCGTACTCGAGGGTCTCGTAGTCGATGCGGATCGCGCCCGGGCTGTTCTCGAACAGGCGCGTCAGCCACAGGTCGTTCTTCGAGTCGACCGCGCCGCCGTACAGCCCGAAAGTGGTGCACGGGAACGGCAGCTCGAGCGTGTCCTCGACGACGCCAGAGTCGCCGTTGAGGCGGTGCACGTAGATCTTGTCGTCCTTGCAAAAGGCGCTGTTTTGTTCCTCGACGATCGACGGGTCGCGGCCCTCACCGGTCCAGATCTTCTGGCCCTCCCACACGCAGGTGACCGGGTTGTATACGCCGGTGGTCCACGCGACCGGCCGCTGGCTGTCGGCCTCCGGGAAGTCGGTGTACCAGGCGACGCAGTCGTCCATGCCCCACGCCTTGACGTCGGCGGGTCCGCTCGAGGTGTTCGCGCCCTTGCAGTCCTCGGGGCGGGCCCAGATCTTGATGATGCCGCCGTTGCGGTTGGCGACCGCGACGGCGCGACCGTCGACGCTGACGGACGTGCGCGACGGGTTGCCAGGCGTGCTCCGGGTCAGGTAGCGGCCCTCCTCGGTCAGCGTGCGCGTGTTGATCTTGCTGACGGTGCTCTCGGTGCTGTTGGCGATCCAGATGTAGCTGTAATCCGAGACGGTCCCGCAGGTGCCGAGACACTCGCCTCCGGGGATGTCCAGCGCGGGGGTGAGGTCGAACTTCGGACCGCCCCCCGTCGGCGCGCCCGAGCTGTCCTCCACGCCCGCGGTGCTGCCGGTCGACACGTCCCCCGTGACGCCCATGCCCCCGGTGGGGGTGCCCGTGCCGGTGCTCGAGGTGGGGCTCTCCGCCGTCGTGCCAGTGCTCGCCGGCTCGGTCAGGCTGACACCCCCGGAGCCCGAGAAGCTGCTGGACCCGGCCGTCGAGTCGCCGCAAGCGAGCACGCAGGCCGGCGCGAGGGTCCACAGGACAGAGGAAGATCGAGAGCCGCGCATCTGGCCACGCTAGCGGCCGCCGTGAGAGCGGTCAAGCCCTCGGGAACATGTCCCAAGAGACAGCCAAGCGTTCGCCCTCGACGACGCCGCGGCCCGGGCGTGACCCACTGCGGGGGGTCGTGCCGGGGTCGTGCGGGGGTCGTGCCGGTTCGCCTCGGATTTCGAGGATGAGTGCGGCGACTCCTTGGCGAGTGGGACGAGTTGACACCTACGACGCGCGTCGTATATGGTTGTGGCGTGAAGACGGGGGTCCCCAGCGGCGAGCTCGAGTACGCGGTGCTCACCACCCTGTGGGAGCGCGGCGAGTCGTCGGCTCGGGAGGTCCACGACCACGTGGGGGAGCCGCGCGGGCTCGTGTACACGACCGTCACGAAGGTGCTGGACCGCCTCCACGAGAAGGGTTTCGTGGCTCGTTCGCGGCGCGGCAAGGCCTTTGTATACGTGCCGACGGTCGAGCGTGTGGCCGTCGATCAGGCCCGGGCCCAGGCCGCCGTGAGCCGCCTGCTCGGGGCGGGGCCGAAGCCCGCCGTTGCTGCGCTGGTCGACGCGGTGGAGTCGATCGATCCGTCGCTCCTGGATGAGCTCGAGCGCCTGGTCGCGGCGCGGAGGCGGGAGCGTGATGGATCGTGAGTTCATCCTTGCGCTCCTGCTCGCCGGGGCTGCGACGTTGATCGGCGGCCTGGTCGTGCCGGGCAGCGGCGCGCTGGGTCCGAGCTCAGGTGCGCTTCGTGAGCGCATGGCGTTTCGGCGGTTGCTCTCCCCGCTCGCGCCGGCCGTCGTTCTGCTCGCGGGACTGGCCGGGTTTGCGCTGGTCGAGACCGAGGCGGTCGAGGCCGCAGAGGTCGTACCCACGACTGCGATTCTTCTGGCGCTCGCGTTTGGCGTTGTGGTCGTACGTGCAGTGGCCCGCGCCGCGGTCAGTATGCTGCGCGTCCAGTCGACGCGCACAGCGGCCGTGATGGGCCTCTTGCGCCCGCACACCTGCATCGCCGAAGCCTTCGCCCGGAGCCTCACCGCTGGCGAACGCGCGGCCGTGCAACTGCATGAGGAGGCCCATGTACGGCACAAAGATCCGCTGCGGCTCTGGCTCGGGCAGATCGTCGCCGATCTACAATGGCCGGCGCCGGCAGCGGTGGAGCGCCTCGCCGCGTGGCGCTTCGCCCTGGAGCTGGCTCGCGACGACGAGGCGCGCAGCCACGGCATCGAAGGCGCCGACCTGGCGGCCGCGGTACTCAAAGCTGCCAGGATCGAAGGGGGACAGTGTGGCCCGATGGTCGGGCTCACCGGCGAAGCTGCCCACCTGCGAGAGCGCGTGGAGCGGCTGCTTGCTCCGCTCGCGGGAGACACCGAGCAGGCCCGCGAAACCCCTCACGTCCCGGTATTTTTTGCCACCCTGGCGCTCGCATTCCCGTGCGGGGCCGCGTTTGGCGAGCGGCTGATCTCAAACGTGCTCGGGTGGTCCCTGTGAGCCGCGAGCGGCTGCTCCTCGCGCTGCTGCTGGTCGGCTGCGTCGATGATGAGGCCGGGCGCGAGGCGGAGATGTTCGCGGCCGCATCGGTCGTGCGGACCGCGCA
>JAYUXQ010000923.1:0-3386 GCA_043752905.1 Nannocystis sp.
GCCGGTGCGCGGATCTATCGGCGGGTGCACGTGCGACTGCGACATCGGATGCCCGGGAAGGAACGGCGCGAGGTGCGCCTTCGCGCCGACCGGACCGACGCCCGGCCCGCCGCCGCCGTGCGGGATGCAAAACGTCTTGTGGAGATTGAGGTGGCAGACATCCGCGCCGAAGTCCCCCGGCCGGCACAGCCCGACCTGCGCGTTCATGTTGGCGCCGTCGAGATAGACCTGCCCGCCGTGCCTGTGCACCGTCTCGCAGATCTCGCGGATCTGGACCTCGAACACCCCGTGTGTCGACGGATACGTGATCATCAGCGCCGCCAGCTTGTCCGCGTGCTTCGTCGCCTTGGCCTCGAGATCGCCGAGGTCGACGTTGCCGTTCGCGTCGCACGCGACCGCCACCACCTGAAAGCCCGCCATCACCGCCGAGGCCGGGTTGGTCCCGTGCGCCGACGTCGGGATCAGGCAAATGTCACGATGCGCCTGACCGTTGGCGTGATGATGCGCGCGGATGACCAGCAGCCCCGCGTACTCGCCCTGCGAGCCGGCGTTGGGCTGCAACGACACCGCCGCGAAGCCGGTGATCTCGCACAGCATCGCCTCGAGCGACGCGAACATCGCCGCGTAGCCCTGGGCCTGGTCGCGCGGCGCGAACGGGTGAATGTCAGCCAGCGCCGGCCACGAGATCGGCTGCATCTCCGACGTCGCGTTGAGCTTCATCGTGCACGATCCAAGCGGGATCATCGCGCTCGTCAACGACAGGTCGCGCCCCTGCAGGCGATGGATGTAACGCAGCAGGTCGTGCTCGCTGTGATAGCCGCCGAACACCGGGTGCGTCAGGAACTCGGTGGTCCGCGCGAACGCCTGCGGCACCGCCAGGTCGAGCCCCTCGGCGATCCCCGCCGCCTGCGGGACCTCGCTGCCCGGAGCCGCCACCGCGGCGCTGTCCGTGAAGGTCGCCAGCAACGCGTCGACCTCGGCGAGCGTCGAGCGCTCGTCGAGCGACACCCCGACCGTGGTCGCGTCGATCGGCCGAAGATTGAACCCACGCTCGCGCGCCGCGGCCAACACCGCCGCCGCCGGACGATGCACCAGCTCGACCCGCAACGTGTCGAAGAACGCGGCCTCGCCCGCCGAGTGCCCGAGGCGCCGTAATCCCTCCGCCAGCACGACCGTCAAGCCATGCACGCGCCCGCCGATCGTCCGCAGCCCCTGCGGCCCGTGATAGACCGCGTACATCCCGGCCATGATCGCCAGCAGCACCTGCGCCGTGCAGATGTTGCTGGTCGCCCGCTCGCGGCGAATGTGCTGCTCGCGGGTCTGCATCGCCATGCGATAGGCCCGCTTGCCGGTCGCGTCGCGCGACACGCCGATCACACGCCCCGGCAGCGCCCGCTTGTACGCCTCGCGCGTCGCCAAGAACGCCGCGTGCGGGCCACCATAGCCGAGCGGCACGCCAAAGCGCTGCGCCGAGCCGACCGCGATGTCGGCCCCGAGCTCGCCGGGCGCGCGCAGCACCGTCAGCGCCAGCAGGTCCGTCGCGACCACCACCAGCGCGCCGGCGTCACGCGCCGCCCCGATCACGCCGGACTCGTCGAGCACGCGCCCGAACGTGTCCGGGTATTGCAGCAAGATCCCGCAGGTCCCCGCGTCGGGCTTCATGCTCGCGGGCGCGACCACCTGCACCTCGATACCGAGCGCCTCGGCGCGCAGCTGCACGACCGCGATCGTCTGCGGGTGACAGGTATCCGCGACCAAAAAGCCGCGTCGCTTGCCGGAGACCAGCGCGTGGCACATCGCCATCGCCTCGGCCGCCGCGGTGCCCTCGTCGAGCAGCGACGCGTTGGCGAGCGGCAGCCCGGTCATGTCCGCGATCATCGTCTGGAAGTTGATCAGCGCCTCGAGCCGACCCTGGCTGATCTCGGCCTGGTAGGGCGTGTATTGCGTGTACCAGCCCGGGTTCTCGAGGATGTTGCGTTGAATGACCGGCGGCGTGATGCAGGCGCTGTACCCCATGCCGATCAGCGAGCGCAGCACCTTGTTGCGATCCGCCATCGCGCGAAACGCCGCCTGCACCTCGTACTCGCCCGCCTCGCGCCCCGTGATCACCTCGGCCCCGAATTGCAGCGGCCGCGTCATGCGGATCGACGGCGGCACCGTGCGGTCGATCAGCTGGTCGAGCGAGTCGAGCCCCAGCACCGCCAGCATGTCCGCGACCTCGTGCCGGCGCGGGCCGATGTGGCGATGAACAAAGGTGTCGCTGGGAGCCAGGAGCGTCGCGTTGTCAGACATGAGAAGCGGCGAGACTGTAGCAGCCGACCCCGCGACGCCCCTCTCCGGCATAACCAGAGTTTGCGCACTGCCGTCGCCCTCGCCGTGCCTCCTGCGACGCGCCTGCGACGCCGAGGCCGCCAGCGACGCCCGCCGCGATCGACGCCCGCCGCGATTACACCCTCCACCTCAGCCCGGCGCGCGGCCCCCGGGCACCGATCAACCGCCTGGATCGTCCTTCTCGAGGGCCCAGAAGCCACGCATGTTGAGCGTCGTAACGTCCTGCCCCGGCATCCAGAAGCCCGGGTGCGAGGGATCGACCCCGGGCGTCGGGTTCTCGTCGATCGCCATCATCCACAGCTGCTTGGCCTCGTCCTTGGTGCCGACGAGGCGATTGCCGTAGGTGCGGCGCGACGTCAACACGATCCACGCATAGCCGCCCGACGTGCGCGGCGCGAAGGTCGGCTCGTAGTTCCAGCCGAGGTCACGCGGCCCGGCGGCGAAGGGGTACAGATCGCCGTTGGCGTTGCTCAGGCGCACCTCGAGGCCGGGCGACTCGCTGCTGGCGAGGTACAGCTCGCCGTTGCTAAAGCGGGTGTCGAGCGAGCTCGGATAGGTGCCGCGGTGGTACACGATCCACTTGCCGTCCGGGGACATGCTCGGGAAGGTGATGCCATTGAGGGTCGGCTCGTTGCCCGGGATGACCAGCTCGAGCGGCGTGTTCACCTGCTTGAGCGCGGCATCGTAGTTGTAGACCGACAGCGCGAGCGACGTGTGGTCGACGTATGCGAGCTTGGTGCCGTCCGGCGAGAATGCGGGCATGTTGAGGGTGATGCCCTCGAGGCCGGTGTTGGCGAGCTTTTGGCCGGTGAGCGCGTCCCACATGCCGTCGCCGCCGCCGGGCGGGCCGGGCAGCATGACTTCGCCGTTCTCGACGACCACCGTGCCGTCCGGCGAGATCGCGGCCATCGCCCAGTTACGGACCGGCTTGCCGACCGTGGTGAGGTCGAGGACCGGGGCGTTCTTGACCAGGTCCCAGGTCGATACCGCGATGTCGCCGCCGAGGATCAATGTCTTGCCATTGGCCGACACGGAATGGCAGGTGCTGCAGCCGT
>JAYUXQ010000924.1:0-8330 GCA_043752905.1 Nannocystis sp.
GGTTCATGAGCATCATGACGACGACGTTCCACGAGGCGCCCGATCAATTGACCGGGGCAGCAAATATCTTCGGGGGTCACCGGACGGTCGCGCGCGTGATCGCGCTGGCGCGGGCGCGGGACACGCAGCGCTCGCGGGTCACGGGCAGTCGCTTCGAGCCCGTCAACCGAGCCAGCCGTGCCAGATCTGTCCGTCGCTGATCTGGTACTGGCCGCACATCGCGAAGTTGATCACCGGGACCGGCGCGAGCTGATACGTGTCCGACTCGACATACAACCCCGAGGGCGCGCCCAGGCCCGGGGCCGGCATCGGCACCACGATCTGCTCGACGTCGGTCCAGTCGATCGCGGCGGCGCCATCGACAGTGCCGGCGCGCAGCAGGACCACCCCGTCGCCGCTGTAGCTGCCGCGAAGGACATGCAGCGGCTCGCCGACCGGGCGCAGGAAGCGGGCCCGGTACGTGTCTGAAAAGACATGCAGCGGCTCGACGTGCGCGGCCCAGGCCGCGGCGGGTGGGCGGTGGTAGTAGGCGAGGCTGCCGTCGCTGCGGTCGACGAGCACGTGCACGGCCCCGCTGTCGGGGTCGTGCCAGAGGTCCGCGGCCGACTGCGCGGTCACCTGCGGGTCGCCCGACGCGAGCGCGGTGAAGGCGAGCGGCTCGCCGGGCACGAGGTCCGCGACGAGGGCGCTGTAGGTACCATCGGGGTACTTGCCGGTGAACGCCTGGCCGGCGAGGCTGAGGCCGCCGGCGGGGGTGCGCATCGCGTGGACGTAACCGATGTCGTTGGCGGCGCCGAGGCCAGAGACCACCGGGCCGTTCCAGCCGCCGCCGAAGTTGTAGGTGTAGAGCATCGCACCCGGCGCCCCGTCCTCGCCGACCACGGTCCACCAGACGATGCGCGCAGAGGGGCCGAGCACGGCGGCGCCGACGTAGTTCGAGCTCGCGGGCGTCATGTAAGTCTGGCCGCTGATCTGCACCGCCTCGCACGCGTGCTGCCTCGGGTCGGCGACCTGCAGCGTGCACTCGGTGAGCCAGCGCGCGACGATGTCGACCGCGTAGGTGTAAACGACGCCACCCAGCAGGATGCTCGCGGCGTTTTGCTGCACGCCGGGGGTGTGCTCGGCCCTGGCGACCTCGGACCACCCGGGCTCGCCCTGCCCGCGGCGCATGTACACCACCTCGCGGTTATGCAGCACGTCCTCGCCCGCGTCGACGGTGAACCACAGCGCGTCGTCGTCGGCGCGCATCAGGCCGCGCAGGTGCGGGCCCCAGCCGCCGTGCATCTCGACGTGGTGCCGGTTGTCGGCGGTGATCAGGGCGGTCTGCAGCTCGAGCCCGGCGGACCCGGTGGTCATCGTGCTCGTGCTCGTCGTGCTCGTGCTCGTGGTGCTCGTGGTCGATGCGTCGGTGATCGGGTGACACTCGCCGGTCGTCGGGGAGGCGGTGGTTTCGGACGATGGGCTCGTGCCTGAGGATTGATCCGTGGATGTCGAGGCGGCCAGCGAGGTCGCGTCGAAGTCGGTGCTCGCCTCACCGGGCGCCGGACCGGGGCAGGCGGTGAGGGTCAAGAACAGCAGCGCGGGGCGAGTCACGATGAGAGCGTACACGCCTCACGCGAGCCAGTCGGGCGTGCGCTCCTCGGCGATCAGCGCCTCGATCGAGCGCCGCGGCCGGGTGACCGCGAACTGGTCGCCGCGCACCAGCACCTCGGCCGGCAGCGCCCGCGTGTTGTAGGTCGAGGCCATCGTCATGCCGTACGCGCCCGCGCCGAGCACTGCCAGCAGCTCGCCCGGTTCAGGCCAGGGCAGCAGGCGGTCGACCCCGAGGAAGTCGCCCGACTCGCACACCGGTCCGACGACATCGCAACGCAGCGCGGCGCGCCCGGCAGCGGCGACATCGACCGGCACGATCGGGTGATACGCGCCATACAGCGCCGGCCGGATCAGGTCGTTCATCGCCGCGTCGACGATCGCGAAATTACGCGACGAGTGATGCGACGAGTGATGCGACGAGTGATGCGACTCGCCGAGCTTGCGGCCGATCACCCGCGTCAGCAGCACGCCCGCGTTGCCGACCAGAAATCGTCCCGGCTCGAGCACCAGCTCCAGCCCGAGGTCCCGCGCCGCGGCCGTCACTGCCGCGCCGAAGGCCGTGACATCGAGGGTCGGATCGTCGCGCGTGTAGGCGATGCCGAGGCCGCCGCCGAGGTCGAGCTGTCGCAGCTGCACGCCCCGCTCGCGCAGCCGCAGCACCAGGCCCCGCAGGCGCTCGAAGGCCGCCATGAACGGGACCGCGTCGGCGATCTGCGAGCCGATGTGACAGGCCATCCCGATCAGACGCAGCGACGGCAGCTGCGTCGCGTGGATCGCCAGCGCCTCGGCCTCGCTCATCGCCACCCCGAACTTGCTCTCGCGCAAACCGGTCGCCAGATACGGGTGCGTGTCGGGGTCGATGTCCGGGTTGACCCGCAGCGCCACCGCGGCCACCGTGCCGAGCGCACGCGCGCGGGCGGCCACGCGCTCGAGCTCCTCGGCGGACTCGACGTTGATCGCCCGCACCCCCGCGGAGATCGCCGCGTCGATCTCCGGGTCCTGCTTGCCGACGCCGCTAAACACGATGCGACCCGCCGGGATGCCCGCCGCCAGCGCGCGCGCGAGCTCGCCGCCGGACACGATGTCGGCACCGGCACCGCGGCGCGCCAGCGTGCGCAGCACCGCCTGGCTGCTATTGGCCTTCACCGCGTAGCACAGCAGGCTCGGGTGCCCGGCGCAGGCGTTCGTCAGCTCGTCGAAGCGACCCTCGATCTCCGCGCTGCTGTAGACGTAGGTCGGGGTGCCGACCGCGGCCGCGATCTCGGCGAGGGGCACGCCCTCGACGTGCAACACCCCGCGCGCGACGCGGAGGCCGTGGCGCTCGGGGGCGGCGAACACCGCGACGTGATCCGGGGCGGTGGGGATGGGGGCGGCTGCGACCACGCAAGGGGAGGTGCCACGGCCCCGCGGCGACTGTCAAACGTGATCTCGGCTTTGCGGCGAGGATCGGGCTTTGCTACGATCGCCGGGTCACTTCAGGCCACCGGCTTTAGGAGGTACGGATGATCCAGCAAGACAATCGCTCGTGCACTGTCAACTTCCAACCTCGTAGGACCTTCCACCCCGGAGGTGCCAGGCCCTAGCCGGGGCCTCGACGCGACGGGCTCCGCTCGCGTCAGGGCTCGCAGCTGAGACGCCGCTTCGGTGACCGCCCCGCCCCCCTCACCGGGTCACGGGGCCCCGCAAAGTCACCTCCACCGGGCCTCCAGAGACGAGAGAGGCCCTCCCGAGGCAACAACGCCAGGTTGCCTGCAAGCGTCTTCGGTCAGGTTGGCGCCTGACCACGCGTCCGCCACATGTCGTGGCAAGGGCTGCCTCACGGCGCCCCACCCAAAACCGGGCCTCGCGCCCACAACCGAACCGGCTCAGAGCTCGAAGTGACCGCGGCGGAGCGCAATGTTGCGCTCCGCCGCATGCCCCCACGCCGCTGCGCCCTGCCTTCACAGCAAGTGGCCACTCTTGTCGCGCTTGGTCGCCAGGTACCCGGCGTTCTGCTCGCGCGACTGGGCGATGATCGCCTCGCGGTGATGGACCTCGACGCCCCCGGCGCGCAGGCCCTCGATCTTGCGGAGGTTGTTCGTGTGCAGCACCACCGACACCACGCCGAGCGCGTGGAGCATCGCGGCCGCGACGGAGTAATCCCGCAGGTCGTCGTCGAAGCCCAGGTGCAGGTTGGCCTCGACCGTGTCGAGCCCGTTCTGCTGCAGCTGGTACGCCCGAACCTTCTGCGCGATGCCGATGCCACGGCCCTCCTGGCGCAGATAAAGGATGATCCCCTTCTCGCCGGTGGCGACCCGCTGCATCGCCAGCTCGAGCTGGTCGCGGCAGTCGCAGCGGTACGACCCGAACACGTCCCCGGTCAGGCACTCGGAGTGGATGCGCGTCGTCACCTCGGTCGCGCCGTCGAGCTCGCCGCGGACGACCGCCACGTCGTCGAGGGTGCGGCGCGCCTCGTCGATGAAGGACACGATCTCGAAGTCACCGTGACGCGAGGGCAGGTGCGCCCGCGCGAACACGGTCACGCCGCGCAGGACCTTCGGGGCTCGGACGCTCAGCGAGTGCGGGACTGGCATCGGCGAAACTCCGGTCGAATGCGTTGGCTCTAAAAAAAACTTTCAACCGCGCGAGGCGTCGACGATGCTCTGGTACAGCCGCGAGGACGAGCGGATGCCCTCCTCCATCCCGTCGACGACGAGGTTGAGCAGTTGGTCCTGGTCGAGGCGCAGCACGTCGTAGTAGGTCTGGCGGTCGATCGCGTGGATGATCGACGGCCAGTAGCTCTCGCCGATCAGGATCGCGTTCATCGCCATGCGGGCGACCCGGCCGCTGATGTCCGGCCACGGGAAGATGCGGATCAGCTCGCGGTGGACCTCGACGGCCAGCTCGATCGGGTGGGCCTTGCGGCACTCCTCGGTCCGGAACCAGTCGGTCAACTTGCGCATGCGGTAGCTGATCTTGTCCGCCGGCGAGAGGTCGTGGAAGTACATGCGGTGGATCGGGTTGTCCTTGCGGTACTGGACCTGATCCTTTTTGCCCTGCGGAAGAAGAATCTGATGGATCTTCTTCAGCCACTCCAGCGACAGCGACAGCCGACTGCCCCGCGAATCCAGCAAGAACTGGATCGCGTCCCGCACCGCCATGATGTGGTAGTACGCGGGGATCAGGCTCGGCGTGGAGATGATCTCGTCGTCGATCGCGGCCTTGATCTCGGCCACGGACAGCACCGTGCCCTCGAGCGCGAAGTCGTGATAAATCCACGACATGATGAAGCGCTCGTCGAAGCTGCGCCGCTGCGCTGGCGACAACATGCCGAGCTTCTCCCAGAGCAACTCCGACGACTCGAAGATCTGGCGATAATTCCTGGTCCGCGCTGGCGTCACGCTCGCTCCTTCAAAATAACCTCGAGTTCCGCATCGCCGGGGTTCGTCCCCAGCGACCTGGACATGACGACCCGCGCTCGCGCGGCCGGTGGCCCCCTCAGGGCACGCGAAGCTACGTCCTCGCCCCCGCTCCGGTCAATAAAAAGCATCTAAGCGCCTGTTTTTCCCCTGAAATTTGACGCGCCCGCGCCGCTTCGCTAGGCCGGCTCCGGTGCCCGCCGACTATCACAAGCCCGTGCTCGTCCAGGAGGTCTGCGCCGCCCTCGTCCCGCCCCTGCGCGCGGCGGTCACGGCGGGCCGCCAGGCCATCTTCGTCGACTGCACCTGCGGGGGCGGCGGTCACACCGAAGCCCTCCTGCTGGCCCTCGCCGGCGAGATGGCGGAGATCTCCGACATTCCCGCGGGTACCCCGCCACCGCGCTTCCTGGCCCTCGACCGCGACCCCGAGGCCCTCGCCCACGCCCGCCTGCGCCTCCCCGACGTCGAGTTCATCCACACCCCGTTCTCGCAGCTGGGCCGGGTGCTCGACGAGGCAGGCGTCTCCACGGCGACCGCGATCCTGGCCGATCTGGGAGTCAGCTCACACCAGCTCGACACGGCCGGACGCGGCTTCTCGTTCCAGACCGACGCCGCCCTCGACATGCGCATGGACCAGGGCCAGGGCCCGACCCTCGCCGAGCTGCTCGCCACCATGGACGAGCAGAGCCTCACCCGGATCTTGCGCGAGCTCGGCGAGGAGCCCGACGCCGGCCGCATCGCCCGGGGCATCGTCGCCGCCCGCCCGCGGACCACCCTCGCGCTCGGCGAGGTCGTGCGCGCCAGCATGAGCGCCCCCCGCCTGCGCCAGATAGGTCTCCGGATCCATCCCGCGACCCGCACCTTCCAGGCCCTGCGGATCCACCTCAACCGCGAGCTGCAAGAGCTCGATCAGTTGTTGATCGACGCCCCTGCCCGGCTTGCCGTCGGCGGTCGCCTCGGGGTCATCAGCTTCCACTCGCTCGAGGACCGCCGCGCCAAGCAGCGCTTCGCCGGCCTCTCGCGCGCCGAGTCCCTGCCCGCCGGCATCCCGATCCTCGCCGCCGACCTCCCGCGCGCCCGCTTCACGATCCCCGACCCGTTCCGTCACGGCGCCACCCCGGCCGAGCCCGAGCTCGCGCACAACCCCCGCAGCCGCAGCAGCCGCCTGCGCGTCCTGGAGCGCGTCCTGCCATGAGGATGACCGATCCCAGCCGACCGCGCCCCGAGCTACCTGGCCGTTTGACCATGAACCGAAGGACAGCCGAGCAGAGCTTCGAGCACGGCATGCGCCGCGCCGCCGACCTCCACGCCGACGCGACCACCGGCCCCCTCGACGTCCCCGCGGGCCCCATACCCGCGCGCCGTCCCACCGGCCTGCCACTGCTCCTGCTCGTCGCTCTCGGACTCGTCACCGCCTCGGGCGTCGTCCAGGTCCGGGCCCGCGCCCGCGTCCTCGGCCTCGGCGCCGAGATCGCGGAGATGACCGGCGAGCACAGCGGCCTGCTCGACGAGCGCCGCCGCCTCGAGGCCGAGCGCGCCTACCTGCGTCACCCCGACTACATCCAGTCGGTCGCCTCGACCCGCCTCGACATGGTCCCCGCGCGGCCCGAGAGCATCCAGACGATCCGCCTCAAGCCCGACACCATCGCCGTCACAAAGAAGCAGGGAGCCAAACCATGAACCTGCTCGGCAAGCACGTCCCCCGACCGATGGCCAGCGACCTGCGCGCGGTCAACCGCCGCGCCAGCTTCGTCGGCGTCGTGATCTGCGCCGCGCTGATCGGCATCGGCGCCAAGGCCTCGAAGATCGCCGTCGATCAACACGAGGCCTACGCCGAGCAGGCCAACCGACAACAGCTCCGCAGCTACCGGCTCCCCGCGAGCCGCGGCGAGATCGTCGACCGCGACTTCATGACCCTCGCGATCAACGACCGCGTGCACAAGGTCGTCCTCAACCCGCGCTTCATCCGTGCGCAGGGCAAGGACGCGGCCGTCGTCGCCGCCTTGCTCGGGCTGTTCCCCGCCGAGGACGAGGGCTATCTTCGCGAGGAGCTCGGCAAGGACAAGGCCTATCGCCAGCTGCGCATGACGCTGTCCGATGATCAGGCCCGGGCGCTCGAGAAGCACGGCTTCCCCGGCGTCACCCTCGAGCCCGCGAGCGCGCGCGTGTACCCGCGCGGCCTGCTCGCCTCGCACGTGCTCGGTCGCGTCGGCGGACAGGGCGGCACCGCCGGCGTCGAGCTCGGCATGGACGAGGTCCTGCGCGGCCGCGACGCCCTGAGCCCGGCCTACTTCGCCGCCGGCAAGAAGCTGCTGATCGACGGTGTCCCCGACGCCGGGGTCGCGCGCGGCGACACCGTGATGCTGACGATCGACTCCGCGATCCAGGCGATGGTCGAGGAGGAGATCAACACCCTCGTCTCACAATGGAACCCGGTCGGCACCAGCATCATCGTCCTCGACCCGCGCAACGGCGAGGTACTCGCGCTCGCCAACCGCCCGACCTTCGATCCCAACCATCCCGTCGCGCGCGCCGATCAGACCAACAACCTCGCGGTCCAGGCCGCCTACGAGCCGGGCTCCACGCTCAAGGCGATCACCGTCGCCGCCGCGCTCGAGCAGGGCGTCATTCGCGAGGGCGAGACGCTCTACTGCGAGAAGGGCCGCTGGCAGTACACCCCGCGCAACATCATCCACGACGCCCACCCGGCCGAGTGGTTGACGGTCACCGAGGTGCTCGCCGCCTCGTCCAACATCTGCACCACCAAGATCGCCGACCGCCTCGGCAAGCAGACGCTGCACCGCTTCGTCCAGAAGTTCCACTTCGGCGAGCGGCCCCCGGTCGAGCTCCCGGGCTCGGCCCCCGGCATGCTCGCGCCGCCCGAGAAGTGGTCCGACATCCAGGCCGCCAACATCTCCTTCGGTCAGGGCATGAGCGCCTCGCCCTTGCAGGTCACCGCCGCCTTCGCTGCGATCGCCAACGAGGGCATCTACCACCGCCCCACGATCGTCCAGCGGGTCCTCGACGCCAGCGGCGAGCCCCTCCCCCGCGTGCGCCCCGAGGGCGAGCGCCTGGTCCGGGCCTCGACCGCGCGCACCGTCCTGCGCATGCTCGAGGCCGTCGTACACACCAAGCTCGGCACCGGCAAGAACGCCCTCGTCGAGGGTTACCGGGTCGCCGGCAAGACCTCGACCGCGCAAAAGTCCGGCAAGCAGGGCTACGATGACCAGCAGTGGTACTCGAGCTTCCTCGGCGCCGTCCCGGCCCGGGCCCCGCGCGTCGTCATCATGATCTCCGTCGACAGCCCCGAGGGCGCCCACTACGGCAACGACGTCGCCG